>NZ_JBFFOE010000010.1:0-46042 GCF_041562875.1 Lutibacter sp.
ACTAAAAAAGCTGAACCTAAAGTTGAAGAAGTTGCACCAAAAGCAATTGTATCTGATGATTTAAGTTCAATGAGTGTTGCTGAATTAAAAGCTTTAGCTAAGGAAAATGGTATTGAAGGATACACTTCTTTAAAGAAAGCTGAATTAATTGAAGCATTAACTAAATAAAAAATTCAATTTTAAAACCATAACATCATGGCACATAAAAAAGGAGTAGGTAGTTCGAAGAATGGTAGAGAATCAGAATCGAAACGTCTAGGAGTAAAAATATTTGGTGGTCAAGCTGCAATTGCAGGTAACATTATCATCCGCCAAAGAGGAACTACACATCACCCAGGTGAAAATGTGTATATGGGAAAAGATCATACCTTACACGCAAGAGTTGACGGGTTGGTAAAATTCCAAAAAAAGAGAGATAACAAATCTTATGTTTCTATTGAGCCTTTTGAAGCTTAAGAAATAGATTTTTATAAAATTAAAACTCCCAAACGTAAAAGTTTGGGAGTTTTTTTATGTGCTTATTTTGTACATTTGTACGCGTATGTATTTTATATATAATATACTTGTTTTAATTGCTGGTTTTTCTTTAAGAATTGTAGCACTGTTTAATAAAAAAATAAAACTTTTTATTAAAGGTAGAGAACAAATTTTTCAAAAATTAGTCAGTGTTATTTCTAAGAACGATAAAGTAATTTGGTTTCATTGTGCATCACTTGGTGAGTTTGAGCAAGGGCGACCAATACTTGAAAAATTAAAAGAACAACACCCAACTTATAAATTTGTTTTAACTTTTTTTTCACCATCAGGTTATGAAGTTAGAAAAAACTATAAAATGGCAGATGCAATTTGTTATTTACCATTAGATACAAAACTGAATGCTAAGAAATTTTTGGATATTATTAATCCAACATTGGTTGTATTTGTGAAATATGAGTTTTGGCCAAACATTTTAAAAGAACTAAAAGTTAGAGAAATTAAAACGATATTGGTTTCAGGAATTTTTAGAGAAAATCAAGCTTTTTTCAAATGGTATGGCGGTTGGATGAGAAAATCATTAATAGCGTTTGACCATTTTTTTGTTCAAGATGAAAATTCAAAATTGCTACTAAACAATAGCAACTTTTTAAATGTTACTGTAAGTGGCGATACACGTTTTGATCGTGTTTATGAAATAACAAAACAAGATAATCAGTTATCTTTTATTGAAAATTTTAAAGATAATAAATACACTTTAGTTGCAGGAAGTACTTGGAAAGATGATGAAGAACTATTAATTGAGTATATTAATAATGAAGCTTCAGAAAATGAAAAATTTATTATTGCTCCACACAATATTAATTCAGACGCTATTCAAAAGCTTAAAAATTCCATAACTAAAAAGGTGATTTTGTTTTCAGAAAAAGAAAACTTAAATCTTACAACTTATCAAGTATTTATAATTGATACAATAGGAATTTTAACAAAAATATATAGTTATGCTAATGTAGCTTATGTTGGTGGAGGCTATACTAAATCAGGAGTTCATAACGTTTTAGAACCAGCAACTTTTGGAATTCCAATAGTAATTGGTCCGAATTATCATAAATTCAATGAAGTTAAAGAATTGATAAAAGAAGGAGCTTGTTTTGTTGTGAATGATTCTGAAAAATTATCCGTACTTTTAAAAAAAATATTTCAGTTGAAACAACACAGAGAAAAAGCAGGGAAAAGCGCTTTAAAATATGTAATTGATAAAACTGGAGCTACTAGTAAAATTTTATATTATTTAAGAAAATGAGAGAAAAATTAGAAAACTACTTTTCATTTGTATTTGAGAAAGAGTTGTTAGATGAGATTGAGCAAGTTGGCACTTATAAAAAACTTCGTGAAAATGAACTTTTAGTTGATTTAGGTGATAAAATGAAAGGAGTACCTTTATTACTTGAAGGAGCTATTAAAATAGTAAGAGAAGATAAAAAAGGTGAAGAAATTTTGCTGTATTTTTTAGAGCGAGGAGATACATGTGCTAGTTCATTTGCAAGTGCAATATCAAATGGGAAATGTGGTATTAGAGCAATTGCTGAAAAAGAATCTGAAATTATTTTTCTGCCTGCTTCAAAACTTGATGAATGGCTAGTTAAGTATAAAACGTGGAGAAATTTTGTAATTGATAGTTATAATATTCGTCTAAATGAAATGATGGAAACTATTGATACACTTGCATTTATGCGAATGGACGAGCGTTTGTATAAATATTTGAAAGACAAAGCTCAAATAATGAGAGAAATGTCACTAAACACAACGCATCAGGAAATTGCATATGATTTGCATACCTCAAGAGTTGTAATTTCAAGATTGTTAAAACAACTTGAAAATGAAGGTAAAATTAAGCTGAATAGAAATAGAATAGAAATTTTAGAATTTTAAATTCTGTGATATTTGTTACAAATCAGCATAATTTATATAATATTTTTAAAAGACTAACTAAAATTAATAAATTATGGAATTTATAACACAGCCTTGGGCCTGGTATGTTGCTGGTCCTATTATTTCAGTTGTTATGTTTTTGCTTTTTTTCTTTGGTGAACGTTTTGGAGTGTCATCAAATTTAGAAACTCTATGTTCTATTGGTGGAGCTGGTAAATTTGTTGATTATTTTAAAATTGATTGGAAGGAAAACATCTGGAATTTAATTTTTGTCGCAGGTTCTATTGCCGGTGGCTTTATAGCTTCTTATTGGTTATCACCAACAGATGTTGTTGCCCTTAATCCACAAACAATTCAAGATTTAGCGGATATTGGAATTGTAAATGCAGGATCCTCTTACTTACCTGATGAAATTTTTAGTATTGAAACCATGTTAACCTTTAAAGGCTTTTTTATTTTACTAATTGCTGGAATAATGGTTGGTTTTGGTGCACGTTGGGCTGGAGGATGTACATCTGGTCATGCTATTGTAGGATTGAGTAATTTAGAGATTCCTTCATTAATATCTGTTATTGGATTTTTTATTGGAGGTTTAATAATGACTTGGTATATTTTACCACTAATATTCTAAGATTATGAAATATATAAAATTTTTTTTAATAGGTATTCTTTTTGGAATAGTTATGAGCAAAGCAGAAATAATTTCATGGTATAGAATATATGAAATGTTCAAATTTCAATCATTCCATATGTATGGTATTATTGGTTCTGCTGTTTTATTAGGAATAATAAGTATGTTTCTTTTTAAGAAAAAAATGATTAAAACTTTTGAAGGTAAAGAAATTCACGTAAAACCCAAAAAAGGTGGAATATATAGGAATCTATTAGGTGGAATTCTTTTTGGTTTAGGTTGGGCTTTAGCAGGTGCTTGTCCAGGACCCATGTTTGTTTTAATAGGAAAAGGAGTCACTTCTATTTTAATTGTAATTTTTGGAGCAACTTTAGGGGCATTTCTATATGGTTTGTTTAAAGATAAAATTCCTCATTAAAACTTCATAGAGTATAAGATTAAAATAAAGTTAATGAAACTAGACGAGATTGTTAAAGCTAATTTTTCTAATTTATTCGAGGATAGTTTACTTCATGAAATTTGTATTAATGGTATTTTAAAATACGCAGAACCCGAAAAAATAATATTAGAAATTAGAAGAGAAATTACTTTTATTCCTTTAATTGTATCTGGTATTGTTAAAGTTATGCATAGAGATGGGAAAGGAAACGGTATTTTTTTACACTATTTGTTAGAAAATCAAACCAGTGCAATTGCTATTTCGTATGCTTTAGAAAATAAGAAAAGTGA
Organism: Lutibacter sp.; assembly: GCF_041562875.1. Lineage (GTDB taxonomy): Bacteria > Bacteroidota > Bacteroidia > Flavobacteriales > Flavobacteriaceae > Lutibacter. The sequence goes on from NZ_JBFFOE010000010.1 coordinate 3,767, forward strand.
AATTAGGCTTGAATCTCAAAGTAATATAACATACATAGCAATACCTTCAAAAGTAGTAGATTCGTGGTTTTTAAAATTTCAATCTTGGAGAGCTTTTTATTTTAAATTAAATAGGCAACAAACATCATTTTTAATTGAAACAATTGATGATATTGCTTTTACAAGTTTAGAGAATAGATTGTTGAAATATTTAGAATATACCAGCTTAATAAGTAATAACAATACAATAAGTAGGAAGCATTTTGATATTGCTCGTGATTTAAAAGTTTCAAGAGAAGCAATTTCAAGAATTTTAAAAAAACTGGAGAAAGAAGAAGTAATATCTTTAGGTAGAAATAAAATAACACTCAATTAATGGAGTTAAGAGATAAGTTTGGAAGAAGAATCAGCTATTTGCGATTAGCCATTACAGATCGCTGTAATTTACGTTGTCAATATTGTATGCCAGCTAACGGAATTGATATTGTAGATAGAAAAGAATTACTTTCATACAAGGAAATGTATAGAATTACACGTGTACTTTCTGAATTAGGTGTAAATAAAGTGCGTTTAACTGGTGGAGAACCTTTTGTTCGTAAAGATTTTGTGAATTTCTTAGAATCACTTTCTTTTAACGATAAATTAGATGAAATTAACATAACAACCAACGGAGCATTAATTTCAAATCATATAGAAAAATTAGAAGAATTAAATATCAATGCAATTAATTTAAGTATTGATAGTTTACAAAGAGAAAAATTTGCTAAAATTTCACGTCGAGATGTTTTTGTTGAGGTTTATGATACCTTTGAAAAATTAGAAAAAAGTAACTTGAAATTGAAATTAAACGTGGTAGTTCAATCAGGGTTTAATACTGATGAAATTATTGATTTTATAGAACTTTCAAAAAATAAAGACATTGCGGTTCGGTTTATTGAAGAAATGCCTTTTAATGGGAAAGGGCAACGGGATATGAAGGAAGAATGGAATTTTGAAAAAATTATACACCATGTAAAAGAACATTATTCAGAAGTGGAAACACTTCAAGATAAAAAATCTTCTACTTCACGAAATTTTAAAATACCCAACTACATAGGCACTTTTGGAATAATACCAGCTTTTACACGTACTATTTGTAACGATTGTAATAGAATTAGAATTACCGCAACCGGAATGTTTAAAAACTGTTTATTTGATGGTGGGGTTTTTAATGTAAGAGACTTTATGAGAGATGGAGCAAGCGATGATGAATTAAAACAGCTATTTATTGATACTGTTCATAAAAAACCTGAAAATGGTTTTATTGCTGAGGCAGCTCGCGGAAACAATGTTTCAGAAAGTATGTCTACAATTGGTGGCTAATATAAATGATAACAAATAATGAGTTTAATAACAGCAAGTGAAGCATTAGAAATAATTTTAAAAACTTCAGAAGATTTTGGGACTGAAGAAGTTAAATTTTTAAAATCATTAGGAAGAACTTTAAAGGAAGATATTGTAGCAGATCGTGATTTTCCACCGTTTAACAGAGTAAGTATGGACGGAATTGCAATTGATGTAGCAGCTTTTAATAACGGACAAAGAGCTTTCAAAATTGAAGCAGTTCAGGCGGCTGGAAGCGAGCAATTGACAATGCAAAACCCAACAAATTGTATTGAAGCTATGACAGGTGCAATATTGCCAAAAAACACGAATGCTGTCATTCAATATGAATTATTAACTATTGAAAACGAAATTGCCACCATAAATTTAGAAGCAGTAAAAAACCTTCAAAATGTTCATTTAAAAGGATTAGATAGAAAACAAGGTGACATTTTAATTTCTAAAAACAAATTAATTTCACCTGCTGAAATTGGTGTGTTTGCAACGGTTGGAAAAACAACTGTAAAAGTTGCAAAGCGGCCAAAAGTAATGATTATTTCTACGGGGAATGAATTAGTAGGAGTTTGCGAAACGCCTGAAGAACATCAAATTAGAAGAAGTAATGTTTACACGTTGGTTTCACTTTTAGAAAAATTGAATATTCAAGCAGAAACAGCACATATTTCAGATGATAAAAATTTACTTTTAAGTAAAATAAGTTCTTTTTTGAACGATTTTGATGTGTTGTTATTTAGTGGAGCAGTTTCAAAAGGAAAATTCGATTTTATCCCTGATGTATTAAATGAGTTAGGTGTAAAAAAATTATTTCATACCGTTAAACAACGTCCTGGTAAACCATTTTGGTTTGGAAAAAAAGGAAGTAAAACTGTTTTTGCTTTCCCAGGAAACCCAGTTTCAACTTTTGCTAGTTGTTTAAAATATTTTTATCCTTGGTATTATAAATCTATGGGTTTAAATTTTGAAAATAAAAATCAAGCAATTTTAACTGAAGATTACTTTTTTAAACCAGATTTAACGTATTTTTTACAAGTAAAAGTTACCTCAAAAGAAGGTAAAATATTTGCAACTCCAATTACTGGAAGAGGATCTGCAGATTTAGCTAACTTAGTTGATTCTGATGCTTTTTTGGAATTGCCAGATGATAGAAGTAATTTTACAAAAGGAGAAGCATTTCCTTTAATAACATACAGATAAAAACCGTCATTGCAAACGTAGTGAAGCAATCTCTAAATATGGAAGAAAAATTTTCACACATAAATAAAAAAAACCATCCAAAAATGGTAAATGTTGGGGATAAAAAAGTTACTAAACGGATGGCAACTGCAAAAGCAACCATGTTTTTAGGTGCTGAAATTATTTCTCATTTTGAACATAAAGAATTAACCACTAAAAAAGGACCGGTTTTTCAAACAGCTATTATTGCGGGTATTCAAGCTGTTAAAAAAACTTCAGAATTAATTCCAATGTGTCATCCGTTATTAATTAACGGTGTTGATATTGATATTGAAATTATTGACAATGAACATATAGAAATTTTTTGCACAGTTGCAATTGAAGGAAAAACAGGTGTTGAAATGGAAGCGCTTACAGGTGTAAATATTGCTGCATTAACGGTGTATGATATGTGTAAATCTATTTCTCAAAAAATGGTTATTAAAGAAGTTAAATTGGTCGAAAAATCTGGAGGGAAAAGCGATATAAAAAATGGGTAAACATCAAAAACACGCAAAACTAAAATTAAGAGATAACGATAATTTTGCTCCAAATGAAATTGCCTTTGTTGGAACAAAATGTGATGTTATTTCAAATTTGGTACATCAAGTTTCTGAAAATTTATTAAACTATAAATTAGCTTATTTTGATGCTTCACATAATAAGGATATAGAACCAAAACCTGTTGAAACTTTTGTATTTCATCATAAAGGAATGGCCGCTATTTCAATAAATTATGAAGTGAATAAATTCAATCAACGTGTTCAGTTTTCACAGTATGATTTTGTTTTTATTAATGGAAATCATTATGAAGGAGCGAAGCAAATTTTAATTTTAGATAAGGATAAAGAAGCTTCAGTTTTAAAAAGATTGGATCAGTTAAACAATATTCAGTTTGTTATAAAATTAACGGATGATGTTGATTTTTTCGATTTTTTAGAAGAAAAAAAACCTCAAATCAAAAATTTACGTTGTTACCATATCAATGAAATTGATAAAATATCAAAGCATATTGAAAATTTAATCAAAGAAAAAATAGCACCCATTCAAGGTTTGGTTTTGGCTGGTGGAAAAAGCACTAGAATGGGAATCGACAAAGGGACTTTAAATTTTTACGGTAAAAATCAGCGAGATGTAGCTATTGAGTTGCTAGAAAAAAATAAATTAAAAACATTTTTATCAGTTAGAGATGAGCAAGAAATTGAGATAGAGAATAAAATTACCGATAAATTTGTTGGTTTAGGTCCGTTTGGAGCTATTTGCTCGGCGTTTCAAGAAAATCCTGATGTTGCTTGGTTGGTAATTGCAACCGATTTACCTTTTGTGAATGATGAAGTAATTCAATTGTTGTTAAAACATAGAAACCCTTCAAAAGTTGCAACTGCAATTAAAGGAAAAAATCAACAATTTTTAGAGCCGTTAATTACAGTTTGGGAACCTAAAAGTTATACTTTATTGCTAAATTATTTAGCGCAAGGGTACTCTTGTCCAAGAAAAATATTGCTAAACTCTGATGTTGAAATTGTTGAAATTGAGGATTCATTTATAAGAAATATTAATACACCAGAAGATTTTAAAGCTGCTCAGAAAGAAATAAATGAATAAAACACTTCATATACTTAATGGAGATAGTTCATTACCTATTTTAGAGAACTCTGGAATTAAAGGAGATGTTGTTATATGGCGTGAAATGCTGTGTGAAGGATCTGTACTTAAAGAAGTAGGTAGTGATGAATTTTGGACTAAAAGATATACTTTTTTTGAAGAAGAATTTGGAATTGGCAGATTAGAATACTATGACAAAACCATTAAAGAAATTGTAAAATTAGAAAATGTTTCAGGTTATAATGAAGTGATTTTATGGTTTGAATTCGATTTGTTTTGCCAAGTAAATCTTTTAGCCCTTTGCTCGTATTTATTGAATAATTATGTGAAAAAGACCAATTATTATTTAATTTGTACAGGGAAAGTGGAAGGCAAAGAAAGACTACAATCATTATCAGATTATTCACCTTTAGAATTTAAAATATTATTTGAAAATAAAATTGCACTGAGTAAGTCAAATCTAGAATTTGCAAAAGAAAGCTGGGAATTGTATGTTGAAAACGATTTAAATAAATTTAACGAATTTAACTTCAATCAAAATTCAAAATTTCAATATTTACAAGCAGCAATCAATCAACATTTGAATAGATTTCCTGCTAAAAATGGATTGAATCAAATTTCAACTAAAATTTTAGAAATTATAAACTCTAATTTGTTTTCAGAAAATGAGATTGTAAGAAATCTATTAATTTGGCAACAAAATGAGACTGTTTATGGGTTTGGAGATTTACAGTATTTTCAATATCTTAAAAAGTTAAATACCTATTTTAGTATAAAAGATTCACTTTATTATTTAAATGAAGTTGGTAAAACTGTAGTTTTGCAATAATGGAATTAACAAGAGAAGATTATTTTAAAAGACAAACTACTTTAGCTGAATTAGGTAAAGAAGGACAAGATTTATTGCAAAAAGCTAAAGTTATAGTTATTGGCTGTGGCGGATTAGGAAATCCAATTGCAATTTATTTGGCAACAAGTGGTGTTGGAGAGCTTCATTTAGTAGATTTTGATACGGTTTCTGTTTCAAATTTACATAGACAAGTGTTTTTTAAAGTTGAAAATATTAAGCAACCAAAAGTAGAAGTTTTAGCGAATGAAATTAAAAAAAGAGCTCCTTTTACTAAAGTTACTTTTACAAACGAAGCGATAAATAAAAATTCTATTTTATTGTTAGTCTCCAAATTTGATGTCGTTGTTGATGGTACAGATAATCTTAAAATTAAATATTTAATAAATGATGCCTGCGTACTAACCAAAAAGCCATTAGTGTATGGTTCTTTATATAAGTTTGATGGTTATGTGGCAACATTTAATGTGTTAAATGGCGAAGGTGATTATACATGTAATTTAAGAGATGCTTTTCCAAAGATTGCAACAGATATTCCAAACTGCGAAGAAGCTGGAACTTTAAATCCAATAGTTGGAATTATTGCATTGTTACAAGTAAATGAAGTGATAAAAATAATTACTAAAATAGGTAAATTATTAACAAATCAATTGTTAATTTACAATGCGCTTGAGAATTCGCAATTCAAAATGAAATTGAAAAGAAATGATTCAATTGATATTGAAGCAATTTTTAATGCTTCAAGTTATGAAGCTGATAATTGTGAAATACAAGATACTAACTTATTAATCTCTTCTTCAGAATTAAAAAATAAATTGAATTCCAAAAATATTGAAATTATTAGTATTTATAATGATTTAGATAAAATACTGCCTTTTAATGTTCATCAAAAAATACCTCACAAGTCATTTACTGTTGAAAATTTCATTCCAAATTATGAAAAACATTATGTAATTGTGTGTGAAAAAGGAATTACAAGTTATAATGTAACTCTAAAATTAAAGGAAAGATACCCTTCTTTACATGTGTTTAGTTTGTTTGAAGGAATAAAAAATTATTAAATGCAGAAGCCATTAGAATTTTATACAACTCAAAAAGTATTTTTTGAGCAAGAATTAAAAACCTTAAAAAAGAAATTAGCAGTTTCCAGTTCATTGCGTCTCTTCATTTTTTTAAGTGCAATTTTCGGCATTTATTTCTTTTTTGGGAATGTTAAAATTGTAATTTTTATTGTAGTGATATGGATTATTTCATTTGTCTATTTAATAATGAAGCATACCAAATTACAATACAAGAGTAATCTAAATAAAGCATTCATTGAAATAAACAAAACAGAAATAAAGGTTTTAAATAGAGATTATTTTTCATTAAATGTTGGAAATGAATTTATTGACCCAACACATCCTTTTAGTTATGATATTGATTTGTTTGGGAAAGGATCTTTTTTTCAATATTGTAACAGAACAGTTACAAATGAAGGCAAACAACAGTTTGTTGAAAGACTTACTAATAATGATATTTCAAAGGTCGTTGAAAGGCAAAATGCTATTAAAGAATTAAGTAAAAAAACAAAGTGGAGACAGCAATTTTCAGCACTTGCTAGTTTGGTAAAGGTTGAGCATCCAGCGAAAGAAATTGTAGATTGGATACATAATTATAAATCAGTTTTCCCAAAATTTACAGCCTTTCTACCAAAAGTATTTTCTGTTGTTTCAATAGTGTTAATTATACTTGTTGGTATGCAAATTATTGCTGAACAAATTTTGTTACTTTGGTTTTTGGTTGGATTAGGAATTTCTGGAATATATCTCAAGAAAGCAAATGAATTATACAACGATGCAAGCAATGCTAAAGATACTTTTAAGCAGTATCATAAATTATTGAATGAAATTGAAACAGCAACATTCAATTCAAAAATATTAAAAGAAAAACAGCAAGAGATTCAAACCGAAACACAAAAAGCATCTACCATATTCGCTAAATTCTCTAAAGTATTAGATGCTTTTGATCAGCGTAATAATTTAATAGTTGCAGTATTAGGAAATGCTTTTTTATTGCGTGATTTACAACAAGTTTACAATGTTGAAAAATGGATAAATAACTATAATAATAAAGTAGAAAATTGGTTTAGTGTTATTGCTTTTTTTGATGCTCAAAATTCTTTAGCAAATTTTGCATATAACCATCCAAGTTATATTTTTCCTGAAATTGATAAAAATAAAGAGGTAATTACTTCAAAAAATCTAGGTCATCCTTTGTTGAAAGAATTGCAAAGAGTTGATAACAATTTTTCAATTGAAAATCAACAATTTTTTATTATTACGGGTGCAAATATGGCGGGGAAAAGTACTTTTTTAAGAACTGTTTCATTGGCTATTGTTATGGGAAATATGGGCTTGCCAGTTTGTGCATCAGCATTTAAATACAATCCTATAAAGTTAATTACAAGTATGCGTACTTCAGATTCTTTGACTGATAATGAATCTTATTTCTTTTCTGAATTAAAACGATTAAAATTTATTGTTGATGAAATTAAAACAGAAGAATACTTTATCATTTTAGATGAAATATTAAAAGGAACCAATAGCACAGATAAAGCAATAGGATCTAAAAAATTTGTACAAAAATTGGTAAGTTCAAAGTCTACAGGAATAATAGCTACACACGATTTAAGTTTGTGTGAAATTGAAGAAGATTTATCTCAAGTTAAAAACTATTATTTTGATGCCGAAATTATAAATGATGAATTAAATTTCGATTACAAATTAAAAGATGGTATTTGTAAAAATATGAACGCTTCTTTTTTATTGAAAAAAATGGAAATAATTTAAGGATGTGAATTTACCCATACTTCACCATCTTCAAAATGTTCTTTTTTCCAAATAGGAACCGTATCTTTTAAAGTATCAATAGCAAGCTCACAAGCTTCAAAAGCTGCTTTTCTATGAGCCGATGAAACGGCAATAATTACTGGAATAGCACCAATTTTTAATTCTCCAACAGCATGATGAATAGCAATTTTATGAATTGGGAATTTCTCTAATATGATATTAGCAATTTTTTGCATTTCTTTTAAAGCCATAGGCTCATAACCACTAAAATCTAGAAGAGTAACCGTTTTGTTTTTTGTTGAATCACGAACAGTGCCAACAAAAGTAACAATACCACCACAAGAATCATCTTCAACAAAATTAGTGCAATCTTGTAAGCTCAATATTTCTGATGTTATTTTTATAGATGTTCTTTGTGTCATTCTTTTAACTATTATTTGGCAAATTTAACAAATCTAAAGGCTATTTTCGCAAAATATTTAATTTTAAGGAATTCAAATGAAAAAGGCATTTAGAGTTATTAGTTTATTGGAAGGATTATCTTTTATCGTTTTATTATTTATTGCAACTCCAATTAAATATTTCGGAGAAAATGATTCATATGTAAAAATGTTTGGAATGCCACACGGAATTTTATTCCTATTGTATGTTGTATTTGCAATTATGTTGAAATATGAATTAAAATGGAAATCAAAAACCTTTTTGGTGATTTTGGGCGCTTCCTTAATTCCTTTCGGAACTTTTTATATTGATAAAAAATATTTAAGAAATTAACCTCCACTTACTGGTGGAATAATTGCAACCACATCACCTTCATTAATTATTAAATCGTTATTTGCGTATTCTTCATTTACAGCAATCGCAAACTCATGAATATTTTTTAAATTAGGGTATTCTGTTTTAAGCAGATTTTTCAACTCTTCAATTGTTATTTTTCCCTCAGATGTATAGCTTAATGAATTTTTTTTAACTAAATCCGTAGTAATTCCAAAAAATAAAATAGTAAAATTCATAATAAAGAGTTAAATTAGTACAAAAGTAAATTATTTCTAATTATTAAATGAATTATCTTATTTAAATTGATTCTAAATAATATATTGTGTAATCTTCATCACAAAGATAGTACAGTCAATAGCTAAATTTGTTTAATTCAAAATTTTATAAATTAACTATGAAGTATGGTTTTATAATTGACAATCGAAAATGTATTGGTTGTCATGCTTGTACAACAGCATGTAAATCAGAGCATGATGTAGCTGTTGGAGTTAACAGAACATATGTTAAGCAAGTTGAAAAAGGTGAATTTCCTGATACGCGTAGAATTTTTTCAGTAATGCGATGCAATCATTGCACGGATGCTCCTTGTGTGGAAATATGTCCGGTTCAAGCATTGTATACTCGTGAAGATGGCATTGTAGATTTTGATAACAACCGTTGTATTGGTTGTAAATCTTGTATGCAAGCTTGTCCTTATGATGCATTGTACATTGATCCAGACACAAATACAGCGGCAAAATGTAATTATTGTGCACACAGAGTTGATGTTGGTAGAGAACCTGCTTGTGTCGCTGTTTGTCCAGAACATGCAATTATTGCTGGTGATATGCACAATCCAACTACTGAAATTTCACAATTGTTAGCACGTCAGGCAGTGAAAGTTCGTAAACCTGAAAAAGGAACCAATCCAAACTTATTTTATATTGATGCAGATGACGCATCATTAGTTCCTGAAGCAACAGATAAATCTGGGCCAGGTTTGTGGAATTCACAAGCACGTGGCGTAGGACATTTTGCAAAAGCTGCAGAAAAAATGATGCACACCAATGATGATGTGGATTTATTGCAAATGACAATAAATAATGAAATTGAAGCGGCATATCAAAGAAAGGATTCTGAAAATCCAAATTATATAGATGTATTAACTGGAAAAGCGCGTAGAGTTTATGACACACCAGATAAAGGAATTTTATGGGGATGGGAAGTTTCAACATATGTATTTACAAAAGCAATTGCCGCTGGCGCATTTTTAATTCCATTTTTAGCAATTATGTTAGGCTATGAAGTTTCTATAACTGCTAAATTATGGTCTGCAGGTATTTCATTAACATTTTTAGCTTTAACAGGATTATTTTTGGTGATGGATTTAGATAGACCAGATCGTTTTTTAAACGTTTTATTGCGTCCACAATGGAATTCGTGGTTGGTTAAAGGTGGTTATACCATTACTATTTTCGGATTGTTAGTAACAGTTTGGGGAGTAATGACATTCTTCGAAATAAAAACAGGAGAGATCGTATTATTATGGATTACAGCTGTTTTTGCAGTTTTATTAGCAGTTTATACAGCATTTTTATTTGCGCAGGCAAAAGGACGTGATTTCTGGCAAAGTCCAACGTTACCATTACATATGCTAGTACACAGTATAATGGCTGGAGCCTCAGTTTTTGTAATTGCAGGATTTATTTTTGGATATGAAAACTGGATGGATATTTTGAAAATCACAATGGTAATTTCTTTGGCGGTAAACTTATTTACATTAATTGCTGAACTAACAATTACACATCCAACAACTGCAGCAAAAACGGTTGTAACAATGATAACTAAAGGCCGTTATAAAAATTTATTTTGGACAGTAACGGTATTGATGGGAAATATTATTCCATTATTATTTATAATATTTGGGAACTCCCATTTTTTATTAATTGTTGCTTCAGTTTTAGTTTTAGTAGGAATTTTAATTACTGAAAAGATTTGGGTGGAAGCACCACAAAGAATTCCATTAGCTTAATTTAAAATAAAAAAATCATGGGTTATAAGAAACCATCGTTTATAGAAAATATAGCAGAAAAATTAGGAATTATTCCAAATCTGCATAAAGAAGGATATCAAGAATTTGATAGCGATATGCGTCAATTTACTGATGAACAAGTGGCACAAATGTATGAGAATTTTCCACCACCTGAAAAGTGGGATAATTGGGTTGAATACAATCCAAAAGTTTGGCCTAGAAAAGAGAAAAAAACCTATCAAATTGTACCAACAACTTGTTTTAACTGTGAAAGTGCTTGTGGTTTAACAGCTTTTATTGATAAAGAAACACAAGAAGTTAAAAAGTTTGAAGGAAATCCTTATCATCCTGGAAGCAGAGGTAGAAACTGTGCAAAAGGTCCTGCTACTATTAATCAAGTTACAGATCCAGATAGAATTTTATTTCCTTTAAAGAGAAAAGGAAAACGAGGTGAAGGTGAATGGGAACGTGTTTCTTGGGATGATGCTTTAGATACCATTGCAACTCGTATTAGAAAGGCAATTCTTGAAGATCGTCATAATGAAATAGCATACCATGTAGGAAGACCAGGAAATGAAAAATTCATGAATTGGATTTTACAAGGTTGGGGAATTGATGGTCATAATTCACACACAAATATTTGTTCTTCAGGAGCACGTTTTGGATACAATTTATGGTATGGTTATGATAGACCATCACCAGATCACGCTGAAGCAAAATTTATATTATTAATTTCTGCACATTTAGAGTCTGGGCATTATTTCAATCCACATGCGCAGCGTATTATTGAAGGAAAAATGAAAGGAGCTAAATTGGCCACCATGGATCCTCGTTTATCAAACACAGCTAGTATGTCAGATTATTGGTTGCCATCGTATCCAGGTACTGAAGCAGCAGTCTTATTAGCAATGGCTTTAATTATTTTGGAAGAAGGATTGTACAATAGAAATTATTTAGAAAATTGGACCAACTGGCAAGAATATTTAAGAGCAAGACACAGCGATAAAGAAATAACTTTCGAAAACTATATTGCTGCAATGATTGCAGAGTATAAAGAATTTACTCCTGAATATGCAGAGAAAGAATCTGGTGTAAAAGCTGAAATGATAATTGAAATTGCCCACAAAATTGGGGAGGCTGGTGAACGTTTTGCATCTCATAACTGGCGTGCTGCAGGAGCTTCAAACCTTGGAGGTTGGGCAGTTGCACGTTGTTTGCATTTTTTAACTGTTCTAACTGGAGCAGTTGGAGCTAAAGGAGGAACCTCTCCAAATTCTTGGAATAAATTTAAACCAACTCAACCAAATCCACCTGCGCCTCAGAAAAAATGGAATGAATTACATTTTCCAAAAGAATATCCGTTGGCATTCTTTGAAATGAGTCAACTATTACCACATTTCTTAAAAGAAGGTAGAGGCAAAATGGATGTTTATTTTTCAAGAGTATTTAATCCCGTTTGGACCTACCCTGATGGATTTACATGGATGGAAATGTTTTCTGATGAAACTAAATTTGGATTGCACGCTGCATTAACTCCAACCTGGAATGAAACAGCATTTTTCGCAGATTATGTATTGCCAATGGGATTGGCATCTGAACGTCATGATTTAAATAGCTACGCTACACATGGTGGAACTTGGGTTGCTTTTCGTCAGCCAGTATTAAGAGAAGCTGCACGTAGAAATGGGAAACCCGTAAAATTAACATATGAAGCCAATCCAGGTGAAGTATGGGAAGAAGATGAATTTTTCATTGAATTATCTTGGAGAATTGATCCTGACGGAAGTATGGGAATAAGAAAAACATTTGAATCACCATATAGACTAGGAGAAAAAATCACGATAGATGAGTATTACCAATATATTTTTGAAAGAATTAAAGGTTTAAACGAAACTGCAAAAGCAGATGGATTTACTGGCCAATTTGCAGCATTAGAATACATGAAAAAATATGGTGCTTATGAAATTGAAAAAGGTGAATCATACAAAATGAATGAAAATCAATTGAGTGAAGAACAATTGAAAGGCACTAAGGTTGATCCAATAAATGATGTTATTTCTAAAAACGGAAAACCAATAGGTGTTATGATAAATGGAAAACCTTGTGTTGGTTTCCCTACACCATCTCGTAAAAATGAGTTTTATTCACAAACCATGGTGGATTGGAAATGGCCAGAATATGCAACACCAACGTATATAAAAAGTCATATTCATAATGATGTATTGAACAAATCAAAAGGAGAATATGTATTAGTTCCTACTTTTAGGTTGCCAACTTTAATTCATTCTCGTTCTGGAAATGCAAAATGGCTGGTTGAAATATCAAATAGAAACCCAATTTGGATGCATCCAGATGATGCTAAAAAATGGGGATTTCAAACAGGTGATTTGGTGAAATTAAATACCGACATAGGTTATTTTATTGATAAAGTTTGGGTAACACAAAGTATGAAACCAGGCGTTGTTGCTTGTTCACATCATATTGGCAGATGGAGGCGACCACAAGATCAAACAGGTAACCGTTGGGCAACCAATACGGTAAATATTGAAGGTGACGGAAAAGGAGGTTGGAGAATGAACACCATTTCAGGCATAAAACCGTTTGAATCTAGTGATAAAGATTCAAAACGAATTTTCTGGAAAGATGGAGGTGTGCACCAAAATATCACACACGCGGTGCATCCTGATCCAATAAGTGGGATGCATACTTGGCATCAACGTGTTAGAATAGAAAAACCAAAAGAAGGTGAGAACTATGGAGATATATTTGTAGATACTAATAAATCTCATGAGATTTATAAAGAATGGTTAGCAATGACTCGTCCAGCACCTGGACCAAATGGAGAAAGAAGACCCCTTTGGTTTAATAGAGCATTTAAACCAGATGAGTCTGTTTATTATATAGATGAAAATAAAAAATAATAACACAAAAAATCCCTCAATAGTGGGGTTTTTTTGTGTTATTGCATAGAAGAGTAAGGCAGTTTGTTCCTAATTATTTTTAGTTTATTAATCTGAATTTATGAGTGCTTTATTTTACCCTTATTAGGGTAATGTGTTATTGTATAGAAATATATAATATTATAAAAAAAGCAAACTTATTATTAAAAATTTATAAAAAGTGTAAAATAATATCATTCAGAGTATTTTATATGTAACATTTGTGCGTTTAAAAATGATAATTATCATATAAGGCATGTCATATATGATTAACTTTGCATTACAATATACATAAATCATAAATATCATGAGTGATTCTAAATTCAGAGACGAAGCATTAAAATATCATCAATACCCTACTCCAGGGAAAATACAAGTTGTTCCTACTAAAAAGCATGCCACCCAAAAGGATTTATCTTTAGCCTATACTCCAGGGGTTGCAGTGCCTTGTTTAGAGATTGAAAAAGATCCAGAAAATGCATATAAATATACATCTAAGGGTAATTTAGTAGCTGTAATTTCTAATGGTACCGCTGTTTTAGGATTGGGAGATATTGGAGCTTTAGCAGGAAAACCAGTGATGGAAGGAAAAGGATTGCTTTTTAAAATATTTGCAGATATAGATGTTTTTGATATTGAAGTAGATACACACGATGTTGAAAAATTTATAGAAACGGTAAAAAATATTGCACCCACTTTTGGAGGAATTAACTTAGAAGATATTAAGGCTCCTGAAGCTTTTGAAATTGAGCGTAGGTTAAAAGAAGAACTGGATATTCCTGTAATGCATGACGATCAACATGGAACAGCAATAATTTCTGCTGCAGCATTAAAAAATGCGGTTGAAATAACCGGGAAAGATATTTCTAAAGTTAAAATTGTAGTAAGCGGCGCAGGTGCTGCAGCTATTTCTTGTTCTCGATTGTATTTAGCTATAGGCGCAGAAAGAGAAAATTTAGTAATGTGTGACAGTAAAGGAGTTATTAGAAAAGATGCAGAAAACCTAACTGAACAAAAAACGGAATTTGCAACTGATAGAGATTTACATACTTTAGAAGAAGCAATGATTGGTTCAGATGTTTTTATAGGATTATCTAAAGGACATATTGTAACTCCAGAAATGTTAATGACTATGGCTAAAGACCCAATTGTTTTTGCTATGGCAAATCCAACTCCTGAGATTGAATATGAATTAGCCATAAAAACACGTAAAGATATTATTATGGCTACTGGAAGATCTGACAACCCAAACCAAGTGAATAATGTTCTTGGTTTTCCGTTTATTTTTAGAGGAGCCTTAGATGTTAGAGCTACTGGTATTAATGAAGAAATGAAAATTGCAGCAGTTCATGCATTGGCTAATTTAGCTAAAGAAACAGTGCCAGAACATGTAAATATAGCATATGGAAAATCTAATATGCAATTTGGTAGAGAATATATTATACCTTCTCCTTTTGATCATAGGCTAATTATAGAAGTTCCCCCAGCAGTTGCAAAAGCAGCAATGGATTCTGGAATTGCAAAAAAACCAATTACAGATTGGGATGCATACAAAGAAGAGTTAGCAGAAAGACTAGGATCTGGTAATAAATTTATTCGAATGCTGATGTCAAAAGCAAAATCAAAACCAAAAACAATCATTTTTGCAGAAGCAGATCATTTATCTGTTCTTAAAGCTGCTCAAATTATACATGAAGAAGGAGCGGGAATCCCCATTTTGTTAGGAGACAAAAGTATTATCAAAGAATTAATGAAGGAAATTAATTTTGATGCAAATGTAACAATTATTGATCCAGTAGCTTTAGAAGAGAAAGAACGAAGACATAAATTTGCTCAAGTTTATTGGAAAAAAAGACAACGCAAAGGAATAACGTTGTTGGCAGCACAAAGATTAATGCGTGGGCGTAATTATTTTGCAGCAATGATGGTAAATGAAGGTGAAGCAGATTCATTAGTTACAGGTTATTCTAGAAGTTACCCTGCAACTGTTAAACCAATGATTGAGTTAATAGGGAAAGAAGAAGGCGTTAAAAAAATAGCAGCAACAAATATTATGATTACCAAAAAAGGACCTATGTTCTTTTCTGATACAGCCATAATAATCAATCCTACAGCTGAAGAACTAGCCGATATTTGTTATATGACAAGTGAGTCCATGAAAATGTTTGGGTTTGATCCTAATTTAGCGATGTTATCTTTTTCTAACTTTGGGTCTTCTAACTCTGAAGCAGCCAGAAAAGTTGCTGAAGCAACAAAAATAGTCCATTCAAAATTTCCAAATTTGGTGGTTGATGGGGATATACAAGTTGATTTTGCTTTAAACCAAACTATGTTAAAAGAAAAATTTCCTTTTTCTAAATTGAATGGTAAAAAAGTGAATGGTTTAATTTTTCCAGGATTAGAATCAGCAAATATTGGTTATAAATTAATGAGAGAGTTTAACAATATTGAATCTATTGGTCCAATAATTATGGGACTTAAAAAACCTGTTCATATTATCCAGCTTGGAGCAAGTGTAGATGAAATTGTAAACATTGCATGTGTAGCGATTATTCACGCTCAGGAAAAATCGAAAATTAAATAATATTTTATTACATTTGGGGTTATTACAAAAGTGAAATATGATAACTCAAATAAGAGGTAAATTAACAGAAAAAAACCCCACTTACGTTGTAGTAGATGTAGGTGGGGTTGGTTATTGGCTAAACATTTCTTTAAATACTTTTTCACTTTTGCCAGATGATGAAGCTGTATTGTTATACACACATTTATCAGTAAAAGAAGATTCACATACCTTATTTGGTTTCATAAACAAAACAGAACGCGAAATTTTTAGATTACTTATCTCAGTTTCAGGAGTTGGGCCAAGTATTGCACGCACCATGTTATCTTCTATGACTACTGACGAAATTCAACAGGCAATTGCTTCTGGAAATGTTGGTGTTATTCAATCGGTTAAAGGAATTGGAACCAAGACAGCCCAACGAGTATTAGTAGATTTAAAAGATAAAATTTCTAAAACATTTGCTATTGATGAAGTTTCTTTTGCAGAAAGCAATACGAATAAAAATGAAGCGTTATCTGCTTTAGAGGTTCTGGGATTCAACAGAAAACAAGCAGAAAAAGTAATAGATAAAATTTTATTAGAAGATAAAACAGCACGTGTTGAAACTTTAATAAAAAAAGCGCTTAAAAACTTATAAGATTTGGAGAAGAAACAATTTATATTCAGAATATATATAGTACTTTTTTTATTGTTGTTTATTCAATCAGCAGTGAAAGCTCAATCAACTTCAGTCATAAAAACAGCAGATACTATAAAAGTAGCTAAAGTTAGTGATACCTTAAAATATCCTTTTAAAAGTGACCAATCTGGAAGTTTGTATTTAACAGATCCATCTGTATCTGAAATTATTTACGATGCTGAGTCAGGAAAATATATTATTCTTGAAAAAATGGGTGATTATTATGTAAAACGCCCAATTTACATGACTCAAGATGAGTATAAAGAGTACAAGCTTAAAAAAGATATGCTTGAGTATTACAAAGAAAAAATAAGTGCTACAAACAGTAAAAAAATTGGTAGTGACGATGCTCAAAAAAACTTATTACCCACCTATTATGTAAACTCAGGATTTTTTGAATCTCTTTTTGGAGGGAATACAATTGAAGTAAATGCACAAGGTTCAGTGTTGGTTAAATTAGGAATGTTGTATCAAAAAGTTGATAATCCTCAATTATCAGAACGTAATCGTAGTAGTTTTACCTTCGATTTTAATCAAGAAATAAGTGCAAGTATTTCTGCAAAAGTAGGAACTAGATTAAAAGTTGGAGCACAATATGATACACAATCAACTTTTAACTTTCAAAATCAAATAAAATTAGAATACACTCCAACGGAAGATGATATACTTCAAAAAGTAGAAGTTGGAAATGTGAGTATGCCCTTAAAAAATTCATTAATTGTTGGTGCTCAAAGTTTATTCGGAGTTAAAACGCAATTAAAATTTGGAAATACTTCAGTAACGGGTGTATTTGCAGAACAAAAATCTCAAACAAGATCTGTAGCAGCTCAAGGAGGTTCAACCATACAAGATTTTGAATTACAAGCATCTGATTATGATGCAAACCGTCACTTTTTTCTAGCGCAATATTTTAGAGATGCTTATAACAATGCATTAAAAGAATATCCATTAATTAACAGTTCTATCAATATTACAAAAGTAGAAGTTTGGGTAACCAATAGAAGTGCTTCAACAGTTGATATTAGAAATATTGTGGGTGTTGCAGATCTTGGAGAAGGCGATCCCTCAAATATAGGGCCTGCAAATGTAACTCCTGTTCCAGGTTCATTATTACCCTTTAATGAAGCAAATGATATTTCATCTATATTAACAACAACAAATCCTGTTCGTAAAATAGCTACAGTAAGCGATGGATTATCACCTTTTGCAATGCAGCAAGGTAGAGATTATTCGGTTTTAGAAAATGCTATAAAATTAAGACCTGATGAATATACAATTCACCCTCAATTAGGTGTTATTTCGTTAAATAGAAGATTGGCAGATTCAGATGTGCTTGCAGTATCTTTTGAATATACAATTAGTGGAGATCCTAGAGTTTATAAAGTTGGGGAATTCACAAGTGATGGTATTATAGCCCCAGAGAATATTGTAGTAAAATTATTACGTAGTGAAATTATTAGTACTCAAATACCAATGTGGGATTTGATGATGAAAAACATCTATTCGTTACAAACCTATAGAATGCAACCTGATGGTTTTAGATTAGAATTGTTGTATGCTGATGATGCAACTGGTGTACCTGTAAACGTACTGCAAAATGCGCAAACTTTAGGTATTGCGGATAAAACATTGTTAAATTTATTAGATATAGATAGGTTAGATCAAAGTCAATTTTTAACACCAGAAGGTGATGGTTATTTTGATTATGTTGAAGGTGCAACCGTAAATTCAGAAAAAGGCTATATTATTTTTCCAACGGTGCAACCATTTGGTGAAGATTTAGAATCTAAATTAACAGATCCAGCTGATGCAACGTATGTATTTAATGAATTGTATGAAATTACCCAATCTGAAGCTAAGAATAATTTTCAGCAAAAAGATAAATATTTAATAAAAGGATATCATAAATCAGAAAGTGCGAACGGAATTCCGTTAGGTGCATTTAATGTGCCACAAGGTTCAGTGAGAGTGACTACAGGAGGTAGAGAATTGGTTGAAGGAGTTGATTATGTTGTTGATTATCAAATGGGTAGAGTTCAAATTGTGAATCCAAGTTTGGAAGCTTCAAATGCGCCAATACAAGTTTCAGTTGAAAATAATGCTGCATTTAATCTTCAAACAAAACGATTTTTAGGAATTGATATTGAACATAAATTTTCTGATAATTTTATTGCAGGGGTAACCATTTTAAATTTAAATGAAAAACCAATCACTCAAAAAGCATTGTTTGGGCAAGAACCTATAAACAATACTATTTTCGGTTTAAATGCAAGTTATGGAACGGAAGTTCCAAAATTCACAAAATGGGTAAATAAACTACCAAATATTGATACAGATGTTGCTTCAAACTTTTCAATTAGAGGAGATTTAGCGTATTTAATACCTGGTTCACCTAAAAGAATTGAACAAAATGGGGAAGCCACTTCATACGTTGATGATTTTGAAGGCTCTCAAATTCCTTTAGAAATTAAATCAATTCAGCAATGGCATATGTCAAGTACACCACAATATCAAACAAATTTTGATTTTGGAGGCAATGCTACAGATTTATCATATGGTTATAAAAGAGCACGATTAGCATGGTATATTATTGATCCATTATTTTATGGTGGATCTTCATTAAAACCTAGTAATATTAATAACGAAGAGCTTTCACGTGCTGAGGTTAGAACGGTGCGATATGAAGAATTATTCCCTGAGCAAGATTTAGATTTAACACAATCTACCATAGTTAGAACCTTAGATTTAGCCTACTTTCCAAATGAAAGAGGAAGTTATAATTACGATACTAATAATGTAGGTGGCGATGGTAAATTCACAAATCCTGAAGATAGATGGGGAGGTATAACAAGAGCATTAACAACAACCAATTTTGAGCAATCTAACGTAGAATATATTCAGTTTTGGTTAATGGATCCTTACGATCATTATTCTATAACAAATGCAGAAGGATTACCAACAGGAGTTAACCCAAGCGATATAGCAAATCAAGTAGGAGATTTATATTTTAACCTTGGAAATATTTCTGAAGACGTTTTAAAAGACGGAAGAAAAATGTATGAAAATGGGTTGCCTATAAATGCATTAGATACAAATTTTGATGATGTTGATTGGGGAAGAGTTCCAACAAGACAATCTTTGTTATACGCATTTAGTGATAGTGATAGCGAACGTTTAGCACAAGATATTGGTTTAGATGGGATAAATGATGAAGAAGAAATTCAAAAGTTTGGTACTGGATTTGGATTAGACCCAGCAAATGACAACTATTCTTATTTTAGAAGCTCAGAATATGATACAAATGATGCTTCTGTTTTAACACGTTACAAAAAATATAATAATACTCAAGGAAATTCACCAACAAACAATTTATCAACAGAAAGCTATCCAACTTCTGCTACTACGTATCCCGATACCGAAGATATTGATAAAGATCAAACAATGAATTCAGTTGAAAGTTATTATCAATATAAAGTCTCATTAAATAAAAACGACTTAGTTGTAGGACAAAATAATATTGTTGATGAGAAGATTGTAAATGTTCAACTTGAAGATGGAAGTGAAAAACAATTTAGATGGTTACAATTTAGAATTCAAGTAGGTACACCAGATGAGGTAGTGAATAATATTTCAGGTTTTAATTCAATTCGTTTTATGCGAATATTTTTAACCAAATTTAAAATGCCTATCGTTTTACGTTTTGGAGAATTAGAATTAGTTCGTGGTGATTGGAGACGTTATACAAAAACATTAGATGAGGCTATAGTACCACCAATAGATTTAACAAACCCTCAATTACAAAATTTTGAAGTTGGAGTTGTTAATATTCAAGAAAATGAAGGTAGAAACCCAATACCTTATGTGTTACCTCCAGGAATTGAACGTGAAGTTTTAAGAGGAAGTACTACTTTACAACAACAAAATGAACAGTCACTTTCTGTAAAAGTTACAGATTTAGCTTCTGATGAAACTAGAGCCATATTTAAAAATGTAATTGTTGATTTAAGAATGTATAAACATTTAAAATTGTTTTTACATGCTGAAGGAGTTCAAACACAATCACAAGTTCAAGATGATGAATTAAAAGCCATTATAAGAATAGGTAGCGATTTAAATGATAACTATTACCAAATAGAAAAATTACTTAAAATTTCTGATTATGGTGTAACAACACCACTTGAAATTTGGCCTGAAGAAAACAATTTAGATGCCTTTTTAGAATATTTTGGGAAGCTTAAATTGTTGAGATTAGAAGCTGCTATTGCTCCAAATGTATTGTACCCAGCTGTAGGTATGCCATCACCAATTGAAGGATTGGAAGGATATGATATTAGAGTAAAAGGAAACCCAAACTTATCAAACATTAAAACTATTATGTTAGGTGTTAAAAACGTTTCAGATACCAACCAAAGTGCTGAGGTTTGGTTTAATGAAATGCGAGTTTCTGAGTTTGATAATGACGGTGGTTGGGCAAGTGTTGTAAGTGCTGATGCCAATTTTGCAGATTTTGCCGATGTTTCAGTAACAGGAAGAATGGAAACTAAAGGTTTTGGAGGTATTGAGCAACGTGTAAATGAACGTAGCCAAGAAGATACTAAACTATACGATATTGTAACCAACGTGAATATCGGTCAGTTATTACCAAAAAAATGGGGAATTAAATTACCATTAAATTATAGCATTTCAGAAGAATTTAAAGATCCAAAATACGATGCACAATACCAAGATGTATTATTTGAAGATGCTAAAAATATAAACCCTAACAGTAGTAATTCAAGAGATTACACAAAACGAAGAAGTATCAGTTTCATTAATGTTAGAAAAGATTACAATCCTCAATCAACAAAGAAACAGCGCTTTTATGATGTAGAAAACCTGTCGGTTTCCTATGCTTATAATGAAACGTATCATAAAGATTATAATGTTCAGAGATATGTAGATCAAAATGTAAGAGCATCAGCAAATTATAACTATAGTTTTGAACCCTTAAGTATTGAGCCATTTAAAAATTGGGAAAGTTTAAGTAGTAAATTTTTAAAACTGATAAAAGACTTTAATGTAAATTTAATGCCTTCAACAATTTCAGTAAATTCAAATATTATTAGAAGATATAATGAACAACAATCAAGAGATTTAATTGATATAGGTTTAACACCACTACCGGTTTTAAAACAACGTCATTATATGTTTGATTGGGATTATAGCATAGGTTATAATTTAACAAAATCGTTGCAATTTAATTTTAGGGCTGCCAATAATTACATATATGATGATTTTGAAGCTTCAGATGATATACAATTAATGGATAAGTTTTTTAGTCTTGGAAGACCAGATCATTATCATCAAACACTAAACGGAACCTATAAAATACCATTAAATAAAATTCCTTATTTAGATTTTGTAAATGCAGATTATGCCTATACAGCAGATTTTGATTGGCAAGCAGCATCACAATCATATGTTTCTAAAATTGGAAATGTAATTCAAAATGCGAATACAAACACTATAGGTGCCGATGTTGATTTTAATAAGTTTTATAAAACAATAGGATTAGAAAAACTGTTTAGTAAAAAAAGTAAGAGTGCCCCAAAAACAAATTCAGGGGTTCCAAGCACACCGCGAAGCACTGTAGCTAAAAAGCAAAAAACGATAGGAGGTGAAATAGGACAAGGATTTTACAGTGTTTTAACTTCAATAAAAAAAGCACGTGTTAATTATTCAGAGAATAATGGTACTTATTTACCAGGTTATTTACCAGAAATAGGGTTTTTAGGACGTGATAATTTTAGCGGAAGTCCAGCACCAACATTTGGTTTTGTTTTTGGTAGCCAAATAGATATTAGACAAAGAGCAGTTGAAAATGGTTGGTTGCTATCTAGAAGCGAAGATGATCCATATTATAATAAAACGTATAGTAAAACCCATTTTAATAAATTAGATGGTACAATTACGGTGGAACCTTTTAAAGATTTAGATATTGATTTAAGAGGAAGTAGAACGTATACTAAAAATGCTTCACAACAATTAGATGTTGTTGATAATGTTTTAACAAATTCTCCAATAACAGAATTTGGAAACTATAGTATAAGCTTTAATATGTTAAAAACTTCATTTAAAAATAGTGATGTAAATTTTGAAGAATTTAAAGCGAATAGAGCAATTATAGCACAACGTTTAGCCTCTGATTCAGGGCAACCAATAAGCGGTTTTGGAGATACAAGTCAGCAAGTTGCACTTCCTGCATTTATAGCTGCTTATTCAGGTCAAGATGCTTCTAAAGTAAGTTTGAAAACATTTAAAAGTGTTCCAATTCCAGGATGGAAATTGAATTATAAAGGTTTTATGAAACTGAAATGGTTTAAAAAACATTTTAGAAGTTTTTCTCTATCACATAGTTATAACTCTTTATACTCAATTACTAGTTTTAGTAATAACTTAGAGTATAATGTAGATGCTCCGTATGCTGAAACTGATATTGTAGGGAATTATTTCAACAAAACACTTTTTACAAATGTTAATTTAATTGAAGAATTTTCTCCACTTTTAAAAGTTGATGTAAAAATGAAAAATTCATTTTCTTTCAGCGGTAGAGTTAATAAAGATAGAGGGCTAACATTAAATTTTAATAACAATACTATTACGCAAATAAAAGGAACTGAATATGTTATTGGTTTAGGATACAGAATTAAAGATTTAGCAATGAAATTTAATTTTGGAGGAGAGAAAACTAGATTAAAAGGAGACTTAGATTTAAGAGCTGATTTATCTTTAAGAGATAATATTACAGTTATTAGAGCAATTGATCAGGATAATGATCAAGTAACGGGAGGACAACGTTTATTATCATTAAAGTTTTTTGCAGATTATGCTTTAAGTAAAAGTTTAACAGCATCTTTCTATTTCGACCAAAGCTCTTCACAATATGCAATATCAACAACTTTTCCAAGGCAGTCAGTGAGTTCAGGGTTAAGCATTAGATATATTTTAGGAAATTAAATAATAAGATAAATAACAAATAAAAATGAAAATACCAGCAGAATTAAAATACACAAAAGACCACGAATGGGTTAAAATAGAAGGAAATACAGCTATAATTGGCATCACGCAATTTGCACAGAGTGAATTAGGAGACATTGTTTACGTTGATGTAGATACACTTGATGAAACTGTTGAAAAAGAGGAAGTATTTGGGTCTGTAGAAGCAGTAAAAACTGTATCAGATCTATTAATGCCATTAACAGGAGAAGTAATAGCTTTTAATGAAATTTTAGAAGATGAACCAGAACAAGTAAACAAAGATCCTTATGGAAAAGGGTGGATGATTAAAATTTCAATCGCTGATCCATCTCAAATAGAGGAATTATTATCTGCAGACGATTATAAAGAACTTGTTGGGGCGTAAATTATATTTATTTATAGCAATTTTTTTAACAATAGCAATAACAATTGGAAGTTTAATTTCAATTCAAAACGTTATTGAATTGCCTCTTGTTCATAATTTTGATAAAATTTTACATACTTCGGCTTATTTTCTATTAACAATAAGTTGGCTTTTGGTATTTAAAAAAAGCTATAAGTTACAAAACAGATATGCTTTAGTTATACTAATTATATTTGTTTATGGCACAATTATTGAAGTTTTACAAGGAAGTTTAACTACCTATAGACAAGCAGACTTGTATGATATGTTTGCCAATTTAGGAGGTATATTAATTGCTTATGTGTTTTTTAACATAATTTTTAAAAGAAATTAGAACGAAATAAAAAAATATACTTGTATAACATATTAAAATTATTAAATTAGCAACCTATAAAATATTTAACAAATGCAAACCAAAAAGAATCCAAAAGCAAATCTAGAAAACTACAGCAAGTTATTTATGCAGTTAGGTTTAGTTTTAGCGCTATTAATAGTGTATTTAGCTATTGAAAAAAAGACGTATGACAGAGTTATTGGTGAGCTTGCTGCCTCAACTTTAAACGTTGAAGACGTTGAAGAACAATTAGAACTTGATATAATTAAGCCACCTGAACAAGCACCACCACCACCAGTAGCACCAGATGTAATTGAAGTGGTAAAGGATGAAGAAAAAGTTGAAGAAACTGTAATTGAATCTACTGAAACTGATGAGAATGATGTTGTAGAGGTAACACAAATTGTTGAAGTTGATGAAGAAGAAGATGTTGTTGAAGATGTACCTTTTGCTATTATTGAAGATGTTCCTGTGTATCCTGGATGTAAAGGTACTAAAGCTCAATTAAGAGAATGCTTACAAGAGGAAATCACAAAACATGTAAATAGAAAATTTAATTCAGAATTAGCATCTGACTTAGGATTAGCACCTGGAGTTAAGAAAATTTTTGTGATGTTTAAAATTGATAAATCGGGTAATATTACTGATGTAATGGCTCGTGCTCCTCACAAAAGATTACAAGAAGAAGCAATTAGAGTTGTTAATTTGTTACCTAAAATGACACCTGGAAAACAACGTGGACGACCAGTTGGTGTAAAATACAGTTTACCAATTGCATTTAAAGTAGAGTAAAAAAGTTTACTATATAATAATTAAAAACTCAACCATTTGGTTGAGTTTTTTTTAACCTTAAATCATTGCTTTCTATTTAAATATTTTGTAAATTTAGTATGATAATAATCTTGCAGGATTTTGCTTTATTATTAGTTATTTCCAATTTCTTGCATTATAAATAATACTGTAAAACAGTTATTACAAATAGTTCTTGTTTAATTCTAAAACAAGTGAAATGCAAATTAAAAAATATCCAAACGCTACTCTTGAAAATTATAGTAAAATATTAATTCAATTAGGATTAGTACTAGCACTTTTTATTGTTTATCAATTCATGAATATGAAATCCTACCCTAGTTCTGTAAAGGAATTAGTAGGCAGTTTTGTTACTACGGAAAATCTGGAAGAAATAGTTGAGATTAAAATAGTTGAACCAGAAATTAATCCCATTACAAAAGTAGTTTTACCAGATAAAATTATTCAAGTAGAAGATCAAGTTGAAGTAATTGAAACTATTATAGAATCAACTGAAACAGATGAATCAGAAGCGGTGTTTATAAATCTTGATAAAGATGTAGTTTCTGTTGAAGAAGAGGAAGAGATGGTTGAAGATGTGCCTTTTTTGGTGATAGAAAATGTTCCAATTTTCCCAGGGTGTTCGGGTAATAATACTGAATTAAGAGCTTGTTTTTCCTCAGAAATGTCAAAATTTGTTTCAAAAAGATTTAATGCAGAGTTAGCATCAGATTTAGGATTGCCACAAGGCAGTACTCAACGTATTTTTGTATTATTTAAAATTGATAAAAACGGAAATATTGCAGATATTCAAGCAAGAGCTCCACATAAAAAATTGCAAGAAGAAGCCATAAGAGTTATTAATTTACTTCCAAATATGACTCCTGGAAGGCAAAGAGGAAGACCAGTAGGTGTTAGGTATGGGCTTCCAATTGTTTTTAAAGTAGTGTGAATTAAAACAGATACTTTGAAAAATCCCGCTACAGTGGGATTTTTTTATGAAGTAATGTTTAATAATAAACTATTATGTTTTGTAAATTAGTATTTTCGTAAAATAAAATTCATAAAATGAAAGTAAATCAATATTTAGACTCAACGTATTTAAAAACAGCTATTCAAGCCAGTATTTCAGAAGAAGAAACAGAGACAAATGTTAAAGATCTTGTAAATGAAGCAATTGAAAATAGTTATAAATTGGCTATGATTCGTCCAGAATTTGTTGCAATGGCACGTGAAATGGTTAAAAATGCAAATTCTGAAACATTAATTGGTACCGTAATTGGTTTTCATGAAGGGACTTATAGTACAACTAAAAAATTAATTGAGGCTCAAAAAGCTATTGAAAATGATGTAGATGAGTTAGATTTTGTAGTAAATTATATTGCGTTTAAAGAGGATAAAATTAATTTGGTAAAAGCGGAGGTTTTTAAAGGGACCAAATTAGCGTTAGATAATAATAAAGTTGCAAAATGGATTATTGAAATAGCAGCATTAACAAATGATGAGATAATTTCTTTAACACAACTAATTCGTGATGTTGTTTTAGAAAATTTTGGTGAAGAAAATGCTGAGAAAGTTTTTGTAAAATCTTCAACAGGTTTTTTTAAAACTGAAGAAGGTAAACCAAACGGAGCTACTTTTGAAGCTATGCAGCTTATTGTTGAAAATGCAAAACCTTTACCAGCAAAAGCAGCAGGTGGAGTTAGAAATTATGATGATGCTGTTAAAATGGTAGAATTAGGTGTTACACGTATTGGTACATCATCAGCTAAAGCTATTTCTGAAGGTGGCAATGCAAATGAAGGATATTAAAATGGAAGATTATTTTGTACACGAAACAGCCGTAATTGATAAAGGTTGCGAAATTGGGAAAGGAACTAAAATTTGGCATTTTAGTCATGTGATGCCAAATTCAAAAATTGGTGAAAATTGTAACATTGGTCAAAATGTAGTAATTTCTCCCGATGTAGTTTTGGGCAAAAATGTAAAAGTGCAAAATAACGTATCCATATATTCAGGTGTAATTTGTGAAGATGATGTGTTTTTAGGACCATCAATGGTGTTTACAAATGTTATAAACCCTAGAAGCGCCATTGTTAGAAGAGGTGAATATTCAAAAACTTTAGTAAAAAAGGGTGCTAGTATTGGCGCAAATGCTACAATTGTTTGTGGAAATGATATTGGAGAGTACGCTTTTATCGGAGCCGGAGCAGTAGTAACAAAAGAAGTTTTACCATATGCATTGGTTGTTGGAAATCCTTCAAAACAAATTGGTTGGATTAGTGAATATGGACATCGTTTAGAATTTGATAAAAATGGGTTTGCAACCTGCTTAGAAAGCGGTGAAAAGTATCAATTAAAAAATAATAAAGTCGAAAAAATCGCATAAAAACAGGTATGAAAAAAATAGTTTCCAGTTTTATTTTCCTTTTTTTGTCAATTTCTGTTTTTTCGCAAATAGAAAAGTATCCTATTTTTAAAGAATGTGACTCTTTAAATGTTTCTGAAATACCTTTTTGTTTCAAGAATCAAGTTAAAAATTTGATATTAGCAGAAATAAAAGTTCCAGAAAACATTCAACAAGAAAATTTTATTGGAACTATTAATATTGTTTTTTTGGTAAATACTTCAGGTAATTTTAATGTTATTTATGTCAATTCTCCATATAAAGAATTAAAAGAAGAAATAGAACGAGTTTTTACTAAATTTCCAAAAATAACGCCCGCAAAATATAACAATCATCCAATTGAAATGCAATTTGTATTTCCTTTATCAATTCCTTTAGAAAATATTGTGAATGAAGAAATTGTAAAAAAGGAAGTTAAAGTTGAAACAATTCAACAGAGAGAAGAATTGTTAGATGTAGTCACTAAAAACACCTTATTCCCTGAACATAAAAGTGAATTAAATATCCCTTTTACGCATGCAGAATATAGTTCATATGATTATTATTTAAATCAGGTGAACAATTCACATACAGCAGTAAAACCATATGTATATTCTGAAGTAGAAAAATATATTGATTTAGATGCACAGAAAAATAAATTGATAAAACCCAAAACAACTTGGTTTGGCAAGAAATTATTGAATGAGCATATGGCTTTTGTAAAGGGCAACGATTTTTGGTTTACGGTAGATCCTGGGGTAGATTTACAATTAGGAAAAGATAGTGAGGGTATAAAAACGTTTAACAATACAAGATCTGTACATATTAATGGAGGATTAGGGAAAAATTTTAATTTTTCAACCAGTTTTTATGAAAGTCAAGGACGATTTGCTAATTATGTGAATCAATATGCTGAATCCATAAAACCTGATGGTGGAAATCCTGCAATTATTCCAGGTAGAGGAATTGCAAAAGAATTTAATTCAGACGCCTATGATTATCCAGTAGCAGAAGCTTATTTATCTTATACCCCAAATAAAACGTTTAATTTTCAGTTTGGAAATGGTAAAAATTTTATAGGAGATGGTTATCGGTCTTTATTCTTATCAGATGTTGCTTCACCATATCCTTTTTTCAAAATTAACACCAATTTCTGGAAAATTAGATACACCAATCTTTGGATGTGGATGCAAGATGTTAGACCAGAATTAACGGTTGATGGGGCATACAAACAAAAATTTATGGCTATTCATTATTTAAGTTGGAATGCAACTAAGAAACTAAATATAGGATTGTTTGAAACGGTAATTTGGGAAGATACAAATAATAGAGGTTTTGATGTGAATTATTTAAATCCGCTTATTTTTTATACTGCCGTAGAATTTTCTACAGGATCAAGAGCAGGTAACACGTTACTTGGACTTAGTTTAAAATATAAGTTAAAAGATTTTAGCCTTTATTCTCAATTGATATTAGATGAATTTAGAGCGGGTGAAATTACAAGTAGTAATGGTTGGTGGGCCAATAAATATGGAATTCAACTTGGGGTAAAGTATTACAACGCATTTCATATTGAAAATCTATATCTGCAAGCAGAGTATAATGCAGTGAGGCCTTACACATATTCTCATGACGAGTTAAATTTAAATTATGGACATAATAACCAGCCTTTAGCACATTTATGGGGTTCAAATTTTAAAGAAGTTATTGGTATTGCAAGGTTTACAAAAGACCGATGGTTTGCAAACGCAAAAATAATTTTAGGTAAAAAAGGGTTTGATTTTAATAATGGAACTGATACTTTTAGTTATGGAGGAAATGTTTTTGAAGACAATGACAATAGAGCATCAGATTACGGAAATGAAATTGGTCAGGGAAATACAGCTAATATATTTATTGGTAATTTACAAGTAGGTTATTTGGTAAATCCCGCAACTAATTTAAAATTATTTGGAGGGTTAACATTTAGAGATTTTAATCCTGATGCACCAACAGGTGTATTTGATAAATCGAATTCAACTTGGATTTCGTTTGGTTTAAAAACGGATTTATTTAATTGGAATTTCGATTTTTAATCAGAGTCATTAGTATCTAATTCATTTAGCTCATCAAGTTGCATAAGAATATCAAAAGTTTTTTTTGCTTCTTCTTCATCAATGGTAGAAATTGCTGCACCAACATGAACCAGCACATAATCTCCCACATTAGCTTCAGGAACTAAAGTTAAACTTACTTCTTTAATTATGCCATCAAACGATACTTTTCCAACTCTAAAAGTTTCATCTAATTGAGATGTGATTTCTATTAATTTTCCGGGAATTGATAAACACATAATGGTTGTTGGTTTTTAGTAATTGGTATCTGGTAGTTAGTACATTTCAAATATTTTTTTAGCAAACTTTAAGCTTTAGCCTTTAAACTTTCACTTTGATCTTTCAACCAGTTATACCAAGCTTCCATCCCTTCACCTGTTCTTGCTGAAACTTCAAAAAATTTCAAATTTGGATTTACCTTTAAAGCGTAATCTTTCAGTTTTTGAACATCAATATTTACATAAGGCAACAAATCTATTTTATTGATAATGCAAATATTAGAAGTATAGAACATATCAGGATATTTAATTGGCTTGTCTTCTCCTTCTGTGGTACTAATAATAACAACGCGTTTACTTTCTCCTAAATCAAACATTGAAGGACAAACTAAATTCCCAACATTTTCAATCATCAATATGGAATTATCTTTTATTTCCAATTTTTTAACGGCATTGTACACCATATCACTTTCTAAATGGCAACCTTTCCCTGTATTTATTTGAACAACCGGAATATTTAATGCGTCAATTCTATTGGCATCATTCATTGTTTGCTGATCGCCTTCAATTACATAAAAGGGTATTTTAGCTTTTAAATCGGCTAGAGTTCGCTCTAAAATAGACGTTTTCCCTGAACCAGGTGAACTAACTAAGTTTAGTGCAAATATTTTTTTTGCTTCAAAATAACCTCTGTTTCTTGCCGCTAAAACCTGATTATTTTGTAAAATATCTTGTTCAATTTTTAAAACTTTATGATTGTGGTCATGAGAATGATCGTGTGTATGTGAATGTCCATCATGATGGTGACCTTCGTGAGAATGCTCATGAGTATGTTCTTCATGAGAATGTTCATGCTTTTCTTCTCCAGGTTTTAAAATTGTAGGACCTTTACTTTCAGATCCACAGCCACAAGTTCCACACATATTTTTAGGTTTTAAATTACTTCTATTGCCTTAACTCTTAATTCTTTTCCTTTTAAAATGCCTTTAAAATTACTTCCACATTCAGGGCAACAATCATAAATATTATCCATCTCAAATTCAGTATCACAATCTATACATTTTCCTTTTCCTTCAATAATTAAGATTTCCTTTTCAGCATTTTCAAGCACTGTATCTTGTACGGCAGAACTCCAAACAAAATTCAATGAATCAATTTCCACACCTGCTAGAACACCAATTTCTAATTCAATTTTTGTTACCTTTTTAGCCTTCGCTTTTGCAGTCTCATCTTCTGCGATTTTCACAATTCCTAAGGCTATGGATAGTTCGTGCATGGGTATTAAAGGATTTACTCTCAAAGTTACAAAATATATAAAAAGAAAACATATTATAATGATCAGTAAAAATCACCTGTAACAAATTGTTACTACTAGGGATTGTTTTGTCTTATTTTAAAACGTTCTAAATTAGGGTGTTAGTGTAATTTACATTGAATATTTTACTAAATTAGATACATGCTTTTTTAAGTGAAAATATTTCAATGTAAGATTCTCTTTTATTTCTAAATTTTTTAATTATGTCTGCTAATAATGAAAAACGAAACACCTACTACGAAACCATCATAAAACAAGGTTATAGCCGTAGAGATTTTATGAAATTTTCTACCTACATGGCTGCTTTTATGGGACTTGAAAATTCAATGGTTGGTCAAATAGCTCAATCATTGGAAAACACACCTCGGTTGCCAGTTATTTGGGAGCATTATCAAGAATGCACGTGTTGTAGCGAATCTTTTATTAGATCAAATCATCCAATAGTAGCTGACATTATTTTAGACCGCATATCATTAGATTATTCTTTAACATTAATGGCTGCATCAGGCCATCAGGCAGAAGCTGCAAAAGCTGAAACCATGAAAAAATATTATGGTGAATACATTTTGTGTGTTGAAGGTTCTATACCACTTGGAGATGATGGTAATTACTGTTGTATTGCAGGAAAATCTGCCAAAGAGACATTTTTAGAAGCCGCAGCTGGGGCGAAAGCAATAATTGCTTGGGGAAGTTGTGCATCAAACGGATGTGTACAAGCTGCAAAACCAAATCCAACAGAAGCGACTCCAATTCATAAAATAGTAAAAAATAAACCTATAATTAGAGTTCCTGGTTGTCCTCCAATTGGAGAAGTTATGGCTGGTGTAATTATGCACGTTGTTGCATTTGGTCGTTTACCAGAATTAGATCGTTTAGGAAGGCCAAAAGCATTCTATGGAAAACGTGTACATGATACGTGTTACAGAAGACCTTATTATGATGCAGGTTTGTTTGCTGAAACATTTGATGATGACAATGCTAAAAAAGGATATTGTTTATATAAATTAGGTTGTAAAGGACCTATGACTTACAATGCTTGTGCAAGTATGAAATGGAATAATGGTGTAAGTTTCCCAATTCAATCTGGTCATGGATGTATTGGTTGTAGTGAAGAAGAATTTTGGGACAATGGACCTTTTTATGAAAGAACAACAAAAATACCTGGGTTTGCAGTTGAAAGCAATGCAGATACTGTGGGTAAAGTTGCTGCAGGTGTTTTAGCTGGTGGTATTGCTTTGCATGCTATTGGAGCAAATATTTCTAAAAGAAAACAACTCATGAAAAGAATAAAAAGCGACAAAAAAAATGAACAAGATATTGATTCTTAAAATGTATAACAATGGCAAATAGAATAGTAGTTGACCCAATTACACGAATTGAAGGTCATTTAAGAATAGAAGCAGAAATTAAAGATGGTGTTATCGTAGATGCCTTTAGTTCAAGTACCATGGTTAGAGGTATTGAAAGCATTGTTAAAGGACGAGACCCTAGAGACGTTTGGGCTTTCGTACAGCGTACTTGTGGTGTTTGTACAACGGTGCACGCACTAACATCAGTAAGAGCTGTTGAAGATGCTTTAGGAATTGCTATACCTCCAAATGCCGAAATGGTGCGTAATATTATGGAAGGTGCTTTATATATGCATGACCACGCAGTACATTTCTATCATTTACATGCACTGGATTGGGTTGATATTGTAAACGCTTTAAAAGCTGACCCAAAGAAAACTTCTGAAATAGCACAAAGTATTTCCAGTTGGCCAAAAAGCTCAACTGGCTATTTTTCAGATGTACAAAAGCGAGTTCAAAAATTTGTTGAAAGCGGACAATTAGGAATTTTCGCAAACGGTTATTGGGGACATTCTCAAATGAAATTACCTGCTGAAGTTAACTTGTTAGCCGTTGCGCATTATTTAGAAGCGTTAGAATGGCAAAAAGAGATAGTGAAAGTTCATACCATATTTGGAGGTAAAAATCCACATCCAAACTACTTAGTTGGAGGTATGGCTTGTGCCATAAATTCAGATGGTGCCGGTGGTTTAAATGTCGAACGTTTAATGCACGTTGAAAAATTATTAAAAGAAGGTAAAGAATTTATAGATAAAGTTTATATCCCAGATTTATTAGCAATTGCTTCATTCTATAAAGATTGGGGAGGAATTGGTAAAGGAATTGGAAACTACATGTCTTATGGAGATTTCCCTACTAATGGATATGCCGATTTATCGAGTTTTAAATTCCAACAAGGAATTATTTTGAATAATGATTTATCTAAAGTACATGATGTAGATCATAGAAGTACAGAAGAAATAGAAGAGTTTGTAAACAATTCTTGGTATGATAATTATGCGGAAGGTAAAGATAAAGGAAGACATCCTTGGGAAGGCGAAACAAATATTAAATATACTGGACCTAAACCACCTTACGAACATTTAAATGTTGAAGAAGCATATAGCTTTATTAAAACGCCGCGTTGGAAAGGAATGCCTATGGAAGTTGGTCCACTTGCTCGTTTATTAGTGGGGTATGGAAGAGGTAATGAAGAAATTCAAGGTGCTGTAAATGGCGCATTGTCTCATTTAAATGTTCCTGTAGCTGCTTTATTCTCAACATTAGGAAGAACGGCTGCTCGTGGAATTGAAACACAATTAGTGGCTAACTGGACATTAGAATTCTTTGATACTTTAATGACAAACATTAAAAATGGTGATGAACGTATGGCAAACACAGACAGTTGGGAACCATCATCTTGGCCAAAAGAAGCAAAAGGCGTTGGTTTTTGTGAAGCTCCAAGAGGCGCATTAGCACATTGGATAAAAATTAAAGATGAGAAAACAGAAAATTATCAATTAGTAGTTCCTTCTACTTGGAATGCTTCACCTCGTGATCCAAAGGGACAACGTTCTGCATATGAAGAAGCTTTAATTGGTACACCAGTTGCCGATCCTAATTTACCATTGGAAATAATACGAACAATTCATTCATTTGATCCTTGTTTAGCGTGTGCAGTTCATTTATATGATGAACATGGAAATCATATTTCACAAGTTCAAAACATAGCAAGTTGTGATAGTTAAAACTTAAGTTATGAGAGATCGAAATTTTAAACGAGTAATGGTTTGGGAACTTTCCGTTAGATTATTTCATTGGATAAATGTGCTCACAATTATAGTACTAACCTTAACTGGATTTATAATAGCCAATCCACCAGCATTACAATCAAGTGCAGAAGCAACTAATTTGCATTCTTTTGGAATTGTGCGTTTTATACATTTTGGAGCTGCCTATATTTTCTTTTTTAATATGATTTTAAGAATATATTGGTCTTTTGTTGGTAACCAATTTTCTAGTTGGAGAGCATTTTGGCCATTTAGCAGAAAAATGTGGAATAATTTTTGGCATGTAATGAAAATTGATATTATGCTGTTGAATGAAGATCATCCAGATGTAAAAAACATAAGTATTGGCCATAACAGTGTTGCATCATTTTCTTATGTAGTATTATTTTTAATGGCGTTAATTCAAGTTTTTACAGGTTTTGCGCTATATGCAGATACTTCAGGTTGGTGGTTGCCAAAATTATTTACTTGGGTTAGCCCATTTTTCGGTGGCGATTTTATAGTAAGAACCATACACCATATTACCATGTGGATATTTATTTTCTTTAGTTTGGTACATATTTATTTAGTTTTTTATCACGATTGGTTAGAAGGTAGAGGTGAAGTTTCATCAATGTTTGGTGGCTATAAATTTGTACGAACTGATCGTTTTTTAAAACACGAAAAACAATCTAAAAAAGATAAAGTAGAAAAATAATTAACATAAATATTTAAAATAAATTCATTCAATTGTTATAAATTAAACCTTTGAATGAATTTATTTTTTTTAATACCATATCTATGAGTGCATCAGAAAGACCTCCAGTAGCCATTAGCAGTGATTCATATTTTTTCGAAAAAGATAAATCCAATAATATTTTAGTGATGGGAGTTGGAAATTATTTAATGGGTGATGAAGGAATTGGTGTTCAGGTTATTCAAGAAATGGTAAAATATAAATTACCTGAATATGTTGATATTTTAGATGGTGGAACAGGTGGGTTTTTATTATTGAATTGTTTTGAAGCTTATAAAACCATTATTTTTATTGATGCCACAATGGATGGAAAACCAGCTGGAACAATTTCATTAATTCGTCCAAAATTTGCTTCCGATTTCCCTTCAGCATTAAGCGTACATGATGTTGGTTTAAAAGATATGATTGAAGCGGTATATTTAATGGAAAATGTGCCCGATATTCATTTATTCACAGTTTCTATTGAGGAAATAGTACCTATGACACTTGAATTAAACCCAAAAGTAAAGGAGTCAATTCCTTTACTTATTCAAGATATTTTAATGCATTCTGAAGAACTTCACTTAAAAAAAGTGTAAATTTATAGTGATTTTCAAATGTATAAATTGAATGTTTAAAACCTATAAAATTACAGTTTCTGGGCAAGTACAAGGTGTAGGTTTTCGACCATACGTTTATAGTTTAGCTTCAGAATTTTACTTAAATGGTACCGTTTCTAATAATGAAGAAGGTGTTGTAATTTATGTCACTGGTTTTGAAAAATCGATACATGATTTTTATTCGAAGTTATTACAATTTCCACCACCAATTTCTCGAATAAAAAATTATTCAATTACTTCAATTGAATATCAAAAATTTGAAGATTTCAAAATTATTCAATCTAAAAAGAGTGGAAACTTGAATTTACCATTAACGCCTGATTTTGCTATTTGTGAAGATTGTAAAAAGGATATTGAAAATTCAGAAAACCATAGATTTAATTATGCGTTTACAACTTGTGTTAATTGTGGTCCCCGTTGGGCAATAACTCAAACATTTCCGTTTGAAAGAATTAACACAAGCATTGATAATTTTCCAATGTGTGATGAATGTAAAAAAGAATATATTTCACCTATAGATAGAAGATTTCATTCACAAACAAACACCTGTTTAACTTGTGGAATTGAATTAAATTTAATTACTTCTGAAGGAAAAATTATTAAAACGTCAAAAGAAAATATATTTAAAACAGTTGCAAATTTACTTTTAGAAGGAAACATTATAGCCATTAAAAACACAAGTGGCTATTTGCTATGTTGTAATGCTGATGATGAAACAGTTATTTCCAAACTTCGAACATTAAAAAATAGACCAAATAAACCATTTGCCGTTTTGTTTCCTTCATTAAAACAGCTTAAAAAAGAATTTGATTTAAGTGAAAAGGAAACAAAATCACTCAGTTCAACTGAAAGACCAATCACAATTATTTCGTCCAAAAATTATATAGGAAAGCTTGCTAAAAATTCGGTTGCTCCAAGTTTAAATCAATTGGGTGTTATGTTGCCTTATACCGGAATTTTACAGCTATTGGCAAATCAATTAAATTTCCCAATAATTGCTACAAGTGGTAATATTCATGGCTCGCCAATTATCAGTAAAAACAAAGATGCTTTAGAGAAATTAAATAATATTGCTGATTA
This sequence comes from Lutibacter sp., assembly GCF_041562875.1. Classification (GTDB taxonomy): domain Bacteria; phylum Bacteroidota; class Bacteroidia; order Flavobacteriales; family Flavobacteriaceae; genus Lutibacter. The sequence continues at coordinate 40,684 of NZ_JBFFOE010000010.1, forward strand.
TTTTTTGCAGCATAATTTACAAATCATGCATCCACAAGATGATTCAGTTGTTAAGTTTAGTAGCAGGTTTCAAAAAGAAGTATTATTTCGTCGTTCACGTGGTTACGCTCCAAATTATTTGAATATCAATATAAATTCTGATGAAAAAATAATAGCAATGGGAGCAGATTTAAAAAGTAGCATCGCCTTTTATCCAAACAATTATTTATACGTGAGTCAGTATTTAGGGAATCTTAAAAATTATGATGTTTACAATAGGTTTACTTTTGAAGTAAACTCATTCATAAAAATATTTGAACAACAGCCAGAAGTTTTTTTAATTGACAAACATCCATTATATCACAGTTCACAATATGGTAAAGAATTTGCTGAAAAAACGAATGTAAAATTAGTTAAAATTCAGCATCACAAAGCGCATTTTTCAGCTATTTTGGGTGAACATAATCTTTTTAATGAAAAAGTTTTAGGAGTTGTTTTTGACGGTACTGGTTTTGGTGATGATGAACAAATTTGGGGTGGAGAATTTTTCAATTATGAAGCTAATAAAATGGAGAGAATCAATCATTTTGAATATTTTGATTGGTTGTTGGGTGATAAAATGTCTAAAGAACCAAGACTTTCTTTACTCTCGTTAGCTTCAGAAGAAATGGAAACTATTTTAACTGAAAAATTCACTTCAAACGAAGTAAAAACCTATCAATATTTAAAGAATGAAAATAAATTAAAAACTTCTTCAGTAGGGAGGTTATTTGATGCTGTTGCTTCATTATTAAATATTACGGATTTTAATTCATATGAAGGCGAAGCCGCAATTTTACTGGAAAATATAATACTTGACTATGATTTAAAAGCTTGTAAAAGTTATTTAAAAACTATTAAAACTAGAATTTCTTCCAAAGAAATTATAAAAAATATAGCTGTAGATTTTAAAAACGGAGTGTTGAAAGAAACCATTGTTGTAAATTTCTTATTTACATTGGCCAATATAATTATTGAAGTGGCAAAAATTAATAATTACAAGCATATTGCAGTAAGCGGAGGTGTTTTTCAAAACACAACATTGGTTGATATGTTACTAGAATTAGCGCCAAGGGAAATGAAACTGTATTTTCATAAAGAATTATCTCCAAATGACGAAAATATTTCTTTTGGACAACTCATATACTATTTAAACATAAAAAATTAAAGTATGAAGTACCTAAGTGAATACCGAAATTTTGAGGCCACTAAAAAGGTTTTAGATCAAATTCATAAAATCACTACGCAAGTATGGAATATTATGGAAATTTGTGGAGGTCAAACTCATAGTTTGGTAAAAAATGGTATTTTAGAATTACTTCCTGAAAAAGTAAGAATGATTCATGGGCCTGGCTGTCCGGTTTGTGTAACGCCACTTAATTTAATTGATAAAGCCATAGAATTATTAGAACAAGGCGTAATTGTATGTTCATTTGGAGATATGATTAGGGTGCCAGGAAGTAAAAAAAGCTTGCTAGAAGCAAAAGCACTTGGAGGTGATTTAAGAATATTATACTCACCTATTGAAGCCGTTTCAATAGCCAAACAAAATCCAAAAAAAGAGGTCGTTTTTTTTGCTGTTGGTTTTGAAACTACAACTCCTGCCAACGCGTTATCTGTTTTGCATGCCGAAAAAGAAGGAGTTAATAATTATTCAATTTTAGCCTCACACGTGTTAGTTCCACCAGCAATGGAAGCTATTTTAGATGATGAATTGTGCAGTATTGATGCTTTTTTAGCGGCTGGTCATGTATGCGCCATTATGGGAATAAAAGAATATTATCCTTTAGTTGAGAAATATAAAATTCCAATAGTTGTCACAGGTTTTGAACCATTAGATTTGGTTCAGGGTATTTATATGGCTGTGAGACAGTTAGAAGAAGGACAATATAAATTAGAAAATCAATATTCACGTGTAGTAAAAGAACATGGAAATAAAGCAGCCATTGAGGTAATTCAAAAAGTATTTAAAGTTGGCAATAGAGAATGGCGTGGCATTGGTGAAATTCCAAATAGCGGTTATGTTATTAAAGATGCTTATAGAAAATATGATGCCGAAGCAAAATTCAATATCAGTTATATAAAAGTACTTGAAAATGCTAGTTGTATTGCAGGTGAAATTTTAAGAGGCATAAAAAAACCAAATCAGTGTGACCAGTTTGGTAAAACATGCAAACCAGCTAATCCGTTAGGGGCACCTATGGTTTCATCAGAAGGTGCATGCGCAGCATATTATCATTTTTCAACTAATTTAATAAACTAAAAAATGAATATAGAAGATATTGGATTTGAAACTATTAATTTAGGACATGGAAGTGGAGGTGAACTTACCCGAAATTTATTGGATAAAATTATTTTTAAAACTTTTAGCAATCCGTTTTTAGATCAAAAACACGATGGTTCAATTGTGAATTTTAATAGTAAGATTGCAATTTCAACCGATAGTTTTGTAATCACTCCTATTTTTTTTAAAGGTGGAAATATTGGTAGTTTAGCTGTTCATGGAACTGTAAATGATGTTGCTATGTGCGGTGCCATTCCAAAGTATTTATCATTGGCTTTTATTATTGAAGAAGGACTAAAAGTTTCAGAATTTATAAAAATTGTACAATCCATAAAAAAAGCAGCTGATGAAAGTGGTGTTTTGATAATTACTGGCGACACCAAAGTTGTTGAAAGAGGAAAAGGTGATAAAATTTTTATCAATACCACAGGTTTTGGAGAAGTGCATCCGAAGGCCAATATATCAGTTCATAACATAAAAGGAGGAGATAAAATTATAGTAAACGGATTTATTGCCCAACACGGAATGGCTATTATGAGTGAACGTGAAGGGTTGCAATTTGAATCTACTATTGAAAGTGATTCAACCAATTTAAATTTTTTAGTAAAGGATTTGTTAGACGAATTTGGAAATAAAATAAAATTATTTAGAGACCCAACTCGAGGTGGTTTAGGAACTGTTTTACATGAAATAGCCAATGATATTTCAAAAGGAGTATTTTTAAAAGAAGAATTTATTCCATTAGAAAAACAAGTTGCTGCTGCTTGTGAAATGTTAGGTTTAGATCCTATGTATGTTGCAAATGAAGGTGTTTTTTTAGTAGTAGTTGACCCAAGTATTGAAGCTCAAGTTTTAACCTTAATGAGAAATCATAAAAAAGGAAAAAATGCAGCTTTAATAGGTGAAATTACAAATGAACATCCCAATAAAGTGGTGATGCAAAGTTTAATTGGCGGAAAACGGATTGTAAGTCCGTTGGTTGGAGAGCAACTGCCAAGAATTTGTTAGTTGAAATTAGTTCGCTACAATCCAATAAATACCCAAAATAAAAGCAAACAATCCGCTTGCTAATCTAATCCCTTTAAAAAAGGTGTCATTATGATCTTGTTTTGAAAATGTTGGAATATTTCCTATTACAAAAGCAAAAGAAATCATTGCTATTAATGTACCTAGTCCAAAACCAACAATATATTTTGTTGAATCTATAATTGAAACAAATCCAATAACAGGCAGAAATAACAAAAAATGAGCTACACCAGCCAAACCATGAACAAACCCAACAGATAAAGAAGCGATGATACCTTGTTTTAATTTAGGGTGGTTATGCTCATGTTTTTTTTCTAAATTATGGACGTGTTCATGCTTATGAATTACTTGACTCTCTTTACTATGTACATGTATATGTTTATGATGTTTTTCTTCTTTAAAAATCCGAACAAAAATCCAGATTCCTAATAAAATCAGTATAACACCTACAAATTGTTCACTGTGTTTAGATATTTTTTCAATAGGAATTAAATCTTTGAAAAGTAAAAATAATACACCGATGGAAAGCATTCCTAATAAATGACCAATTCCCCAAAAGAGCCCAACTTTCCATGCTTTCTTTTTACTTTCAATAGCAAATGGTGTTACAGCAGCTAAATGATCTGGTCCAGAAATCACATGCAATACAGCAGCAATAATACCAGCAAATAAAGGAAAGGCTAACTCCATATAAATTGATGCTTTAAAAATTAAATTTACAATTTTTAGATGAATTAATGCATTTTAGCAATAGAAATTTTAGTGAATTAAAGAAGGTGGAACTTAACTAAAAAAAGAGTAAAACCAAAAAAAAACCGTTGATAATCAAACGATTATCAACGGCTTTAGTACAAGAGGCGGGAGTACCTTGATTGTTTTATCAGTTTTATTCAAATTTAACTCATTGATACTTATTCCATTATGTTTATGTTATAAATTTAAATCTACTTTTATTAATTTATTTAATTATTTCACCCCCTATTTAGTCCCCTGTTAAATATACTTTTGTATATTTGAGTCATTATGAAAGTTTCATTTAATTTAAGAAAGGACAAGATAGATAAACTAGGATTGATGCCAGTTAGGATGGTAGTTGTCCATAATGGTATACGAATTAGAAAAGTTGTTCCAAATGTAAAAGTTAAAGAAAAGGATTGGATAAAGAAAAATCAAAGAGTAAAAGCTCCTTTAAAATCAGAAGAATACAATTATCATATTGAGTTTAATAAGATTATTGAGGGTTTAGATTCAAGAGTTAAAGAGATTTTTAGATTTATTCTTTTAAATAATATTAATCCTACTGAAGATTATCTGCTAAAAAAAATTGAATCAAAGGAGGAAGTATATTTAACATTTGATTTTATGACTTGCTTTCAGGAATTTATTGATAAAAATAAAAGCATTAGAGCAGAGCGTACAATTAAATCATATGTTACAACCAAAAACTATATTCAAGGTTTTATGGATTACTTTGATACTTCTTTAAATTTTGAAGATATAGATTTTGATTTTTTTGAAAAATTCAGGATTTATTCTTTTGATGTCAAGAATACTAAAAACAATTACTTCTCTAATCTTATTGCAACCATAAAAACATTTATGAATTGGACTTATGAGAAAGAGTATCATGCGAACTTAAGTTTTCAGAAATTTAAAGCTAAAGAAGATGAAACAGAGGTTATATTTTTAACAATGGATGAATTGATGAGTCTCTATAAATTTGATTTTGAATCTGACAGATTAAGTCATGTGCGTGATGTTTATTGCTTTGGGTGTTTTAGCGGTCTGAGATTCAGCGACTTATCGCAATTAAGACCATCTAATATTTTTGAAGATCATTTAATGTTGAATATTGTAAAAACTAAAACAATTGGACATAAAGTACCACTGAACCAATATTCAAAATCTATTTTAGAAAAATATCAAGATACAATTTACGAACCTTTACCAGTTATTTCGAGTCAGAAGTTTAATGAATATATAAAAGAATGTTGTAAAGAAGTTGAAATAAATACTCCTACAACTATTACA
>NZ_JBFFOE010000011.1:0-45975 GCF_041562875.1 Lutibacter sp.
CTTTTTTAGTTGCTCCACTTGCAGCAATACTTTCAATTTGGATTTCAGTTAAAAACTGGCGATGACCATTTTTCTTTTTGTATCCTTTTCTACGTTTCTTTTTGAAAACGATTACTTTATCACCTTTTAGGTGACCTAAGATTTTTGCCGTTACTTCGGCTCCTTCTATAACTGGGGCGCCAACGGTTACTGTACCTTCACTTCCTATAAGAAGAACTTTATTAAAAGAAACTTTCGCTCCTTCTTCTTCTTGTAAGCGGTGTACGTAAACCTTTTGGTCTTTCGCTACTTTAAATTGCTGCCCTGCTATCTCTACAATTGCATACATACGTATAATATTTTCGCTTTGTTAATAATTTAATTACCTCTTTAATTAAGGCGGGTGCAAATATATAGATTTTTTCTTATTCAACAAAACAAATTTAACCCAAAGAAAAAAACCTTCAAAGCTCCTTAATAATTCATTTCCTTAATGTTACGTTAATTTTTAAGTTGAATAACTTATTCCCTATAAAATTTACTTAAATTTGAAATTCATTTTTGCTATGAAACCTACTTATCTATTTTAAAATTATTTCATTTCAAAAATTGTAACATCTAGTAAAAATCTGCGTCCTATAGCGCAATATTAATTAATTTAACCTATCAATAACTATGAGAAAAATGTATTTCTTAAGCCTTTTAGGGTTATTTTTTAGTGTAAACACATTTGCACAAAAAGTAGCTTTTGAAGAGTATGACTTAAGCAACGGTATGCATGTAATTTTACATCAAGACAATTCAGCACCACTTGTAACAACATCAGTAATGTATCATGTTGGCGCAAAAGATGAAAACCCTGAAAGAACTGGTTTCGCTCACTTTTTTGAACATTTATTGTTTGAAGGGACCAAAAATATTGAAAGAGGTGACTGGTTTAAAATAGTGTCATCTAACGGTGGAACTAATAATGCGAACACCACTCAAGACAGAACATATTATTATGAAGTTTTCCCCTCTAACAATCTAGAATTAGGTTTATGGATGGAATCTGAAAGATTATTACACCCAGTAATTAATCAAATTGGTGTAGACACACAAAATGAAGTTGTAAAAGAAGAAAAACGATTAAGAGTTGATAACTCTCCTTATGGGCAATGGAATGGTGAAGTATTTAAAAACTTATTTGAAAAACACCCTTACAAATGGACAACTATAGGATCTTTAGATCATTTAGATGCTGCAACTTTACAAGAATTTCAAGATTTTAATAAAAAATATTATGTGCCAAACAATGCCGTTTTAGTTGTTGCAGGTGATTTTGAAACAACAACAGCAAAAAAATTAATTGCAGATTATTTTGGAACTATCCCAAGAGGAGAAGAAATAACGCGTACTGTAATACAAGAAAATCCTATTACAGAAGAAATAAACACAACTTTTGAAGATCCAAATATTCAAATTCCAGCAGTTTTCACAGTATATAGAACTCCTGCAATGACAACAAGAGATGCTAGAGTTTTAGATATGATTTCAACTATTTTAAGTGATGGGAAAAGTTCTAGATTGTACAAAAAATTAGTAGATGACAAGAAAAAAGCAATGCAAATTGCTGCTTTCAATTATTCATTAGAAGAATATGGTGCTTATATAGTATTAGCACTTCCTTTAGGTGAAAACACATTAGATGATTTAGTTGTTGAAATGGATGAAGAAATTGTAAAAATTCAAACAGAATTAATTTCAGATAAAGAACTTCAAAAATTAAGAAATAAGTTTGAAAATCAATTTGTAAATTCAAATTCAAGTGTTGAAGGTATCGCAGGTTCATTAGCAACATTCTATATGCTTTATGACGATGTAAATTTAATTAATACCGAAATTGAAATTTACAATTCTATTACTAAAGAAGAAATTAGAGAAATTGCTAAAAAATATTTAAACCCTAATCAACGATTAGTGTTAGATTATTTACCAAAAAAAGATAAAGCATAAAACACAACAACACATGAAAACAAAATATATATCAATCATAACATTCTTATTTTTGACACTGTCATTGTCTGCACAAGTAGATAGATCAGTTCAACCAAAACCAGGACCTTCACCTAAAATTAATTTAGGGAAGCCTCAAACTTTTGAACTTAAAAATGGCTTAAAAGTTTTAGTAGTTGAAAACCATAAATTACCTCGTGTTTCTGCTATGCTAACTATTGATAATAACCCAATTTTTGAAGGAGATAAAGCAGGTGTCTCTAGTTTAACTGGAAGTTTAATAGGGTCTGGAACAAAAAACATAAGTAAGGATGCTTTTAATGAAGAAGTTGATTATTTAGGTGCTCGCTTATCATTTTCAAGTCAAGGAGCTCGATTAAATTCATTGTCTAAATATTTTCCAAGAATTTTAGAATTAATGGCTGACGGTTCTCAAAATCCAATTTTCACTCAAGAAGATTTTGATAAAGAAGTAAATATTTTACTAGATGGAATTAAATCTGGCGAAAAAAGTGTTGGAGAAATTGCAAGTAGAGTGCAATCTGCTTTGGCTTATGGGAAAAATCATCCTTATGGTGAATTTACATCCAAAGAAACTGTTGAAAATATTAGGTTAGCTGACGTTCAAAATTTTTATAACACCTATTTCAAACCTAACAATGCTTATTTAGTAATTGTTGGTGATGTTAATTTTGAAGAAGTTAAAAAATTAATTAAAAAGCAATTTAACAATTGGAAAAAAGGTGAATTACCTACTTATACAATTCCTGTTGTAAATAACGTTACTAAAACAGAAATTGATTTTATTGATATGCCTAACGCAGTACAATCTGATGTTACTGTTTTAAGCACCGTTGATTTTAAAATGACAGATAGTGATTATTGTGCTATTTTACTTGCTAACCAAATTTTTGGGGGCGATTTTAATAGCTACTTAAATATGAACTTACGTGAAGCACATGGTTATACTTATGGTGCAAGATCTGGTATTCGACCAGACAAAAATACTGCTGCCTTATTTACAGCTGGAGCACAAGTTAGAAATTCAGTTACAGACAGCACTGTGATTCAAACAATGTTAGAATTAACAAAAATCCGTACAGCCAACGTAACATCTGAAGAATTAGAAATTGTAAAAGCTACTTATGTTGGAAGTTTTGTTAGAAATATTGAAAAACCTGAAACAGTTGCTGGATATGCTCTAAACATTCAAACTAATAACTTACCTGAAGATTTTTATGAAACCTACTTAACTAAAATTAATGCTGTAACCATTGAAGATATTCAACGTGTTGCACAAAAATATTTTAGTGCAGACAATGCAAGAATTATTATTACTGGTAAAGCGTTAGATGTATTACCAAATCTTGAAAAGCTTCCATACAAAATAAATTATTTCGACAAAGATGCAAATGCAACTGGAAAACCAGAAATGACAAAACCAATTCCTGATGGTGTTACTAAGCAAACTGTATTTAATAATTATTTTGAAGCAATTGGAGGAACTGAGAAAGTAACTAGTATTACAACTTTTCACAACAAAGCAGAAGCTAGTTTTCAAGGAATGGCTTTAACTATGGAGTCAAAATCAATGGCACCAAACAAACAATTAGTTACCATGTCTGGTATGGGAATGATTTTATCTAAAATGGTTTTTGATGGAGAAAAAGGTTATTCTGAACAACAAGGAAGAAAAACTGAATTAAGCGGTGATATTTTAGAAAAAACTAAAGCTAACATTGTACCATTTCCTGAAGCAGGTTACTCAACTGATGAAAAAGTTTCGTTAGAAAAAATTGAACCAATAAATGGTAGTGATGCTTATGTAATAAAAGAAGGTGATGACACAACAATTTATTATGATGTAACTACAGGCTTAAAAATAAAACAAGTAACTAAAATTGAAGCTAGTGGACAAACAATGTATCAAACTTTTGATTTTTCAGATTACAAAGAAGTGAGTGGTGTTAAATTTCCTCATTCATTTAAAATGACAGTAGGACCACAAATATTTGAGTTTGTTATTAAAGAAATAATAGTTAACGAAGGTGTATCTGATAGTGATTTTGAATAAATAACACATCAAACAATATATTGTAAAAACGTCTCAAGAAATTGAGGCGTTTTTTTATTTAGATCTGTTTACCAAATATACCCCCAATAAAATTATAAAACCTGAACCAAATTGAATAAGGGTTATTTTTTCACCATCAAAAATTCCCCAAGAAATAGCTACTATAGGAATTAAATAAGTGACTGATGAAGAAAATATTGGGTTAGATATTTGAATTAATCTATTAAACATAATCTTCGCTATACCTGTTCCAAAAACTGATAATATCACTAAATATAAAATAGCTGTTATACTAGTTTCTGTAATTTTAAACGTGGTGAAAAAATCAGTAAACCACAATACTATTAATGTTGGAATAATTAATAAAACAAAATTTCCAACAGTAATACTCAATGCATCTAAATCATGTAAATATTTCTTTAAAATATTCACATTTAAAGCATAACCAACTGAAGCAATTAAAATAAAACTTGCGTAAAAATAATCTTGATTAGGATTTAGCTCTGCTCCTTTTAATATTAATAATACAGTTCCAACCAATCCAATTAAAACCCCTATTAACTGTCTTTTTCTAAATCCAAAACCAAAAATTAAAGCTCCAAAAATTAAGGTATTTAATGGTGTAAGTGAATTTAATATGGATGCTATTGAACTATCAATTTTCTCAATAGCATATGCAAATAAAAATGCAGGAAAAAAAGTACCAACAAAACCATTTAAAGTTAAATAATACCAATGTCTTCTTTTAATTTTTAATAAGCGTTTAAATCCAATTAACAATAGGAATACTGATGTAATTAAGATTCTAAGTGCACCAACTTGAACTGGAGTTAAGCCAACCAAGGCTCTTTTCATTAAAATAAAAGAAGTTCCCCAAATTATTGAAAGCACAATTAAGTAAACCCAACGTAATTTATTATTTTCCATTCAATCAAATAAAGTGCAAAAATCGTATAATTATTCGTTTTTAAAATTATTAGTTTCTAAATTCGCTTAATAATTAAATAAAAATCCTTATGAAAATATATATCTCAGTTTTAATAATATCTTTTGTACTGTTTTCTTGTAATGAAACAAAAAAAGATTCAGTAAAAAAAGTGGAAATTTCTAAACAAGAGGTTGCAGCAGTTTATAAAAACTTAGAAGTAGAAATTGAAGGAATGACTTGTGAAATTGGTTGTGCTCGATTAATTGAATCTAAGTTATCTAAAGTTGATGGCATAACCTATTCAAAAGTTAACTTTGAAGCTAAAAAAGGGTTATTTACCTATGATGAAAACAAAATAAGCAAAGAAGGTATTATTGCTAAAATAGACGGAATTGCTGGGGGTGACTTATATAAAGTGACCAAATCAACTTACATTACAGAAATTATTAAAGAAATTAAATAAAAAAAATTAATTGTCATAAATTTATCTTAAATTTGCATCTTAAATAAAAATCAATCTAAAATGAAACACATTAAATTTTTATTAGCAATCGCTTTAGTAAGTGTTATTGCTATCTCTTGTAAAGAAACTCCAAAAGTTGAAGAAGTTGCTCCAGTAGTAGAAGAAGTTGAAACTTCAGAAACTGTTGAAGCTATTGAAGATGCTCAAGAAGTTTTAGTAGCTGCTGATTCTCTTGCAACTACTGCTAAAGAAATAGTTGAAGAAGAAAAAGAATAATTTTTCTCTTCAAAATTTAAAAAAGCTTCAATTTATTGAAGCTTTTTTTATGCCTTATTTTTTCGAAATGAGTACTGTAAAAATAACATATTCATAAAATATAGCAATCCTACCAATTGATGACTCACACCTAAAAATAAAGGTATTTTACCTTTTACATATAATACAGTAAGAATTCCTAAAACAATTTGAGCTAAAACTAAAATTAACGAAATAGCCAACCATATTTTTGAAATTCCTTCAACTTTTCCTTTTAATTTAAAAAACATATAAATGGTTAAAGCACCTAATAAATATGCTAACATTCTATGTGTTAACTGTATAAATGCTGGAGCAAATAAATAAGTGTCATAATTTATCATATTTTCCCAACTCCAATTTGCTGATTTTAGTAATACATCAGGAATAAATTCCCCATTCATATCTGGCCAAGTTGGGTAATATAAACCCGCTTTCATTCCTGCCATCAAACCTGCAAAAATCATTTGTAAAAATGTAATGCCTACAACCATTGAAACTATTGGCTTTCTAAAATTTATTTTATTAGTACTTGGCAAGTAAACATCCGCAATTGTTTTTACCATAGCCCAAATAACTAAAATAGCAAATACAAAATGTATTGTAAGTTTGTATGCATTTACCCAAGGTCTGTTTACCAAACCACTTTGCACCATAATCCAACCTGCAGAAGCAGTTAGTATTGTTAATAAAATTACCAATACTAAACGTTTTATTAAATAAAAATCTAATTGTTTTTTAAAAACAAAAATTATAAATGGAATTAAGAAAATAAACCCTAATGACCGTATCCAAAGTCTATGAAAATACTCCCAGAAGTAAATAAATTTAAAATCTTGAACAGTAAATAATGAATTTATTTTATGAAACTGTGGTGTTTGCTTATATAATTCAAATGCCTCTAACCATTGTTCTGCATTTAATGGAGGAATAACTCCCGTAATTATATCCCAACGTGTTATAGAAAGCCCTGAGCCCGTTAAACGTGTAATTCCACCTAAAATAACCTGACCAACTAACATAATTAGTCCAACTATCAACCAGCTTCTAATTGTTTTTGTGTATTTAAATTTGCTTGCTAACATTTATTTCCATTCTAAAGTTTCAATCAAATGCATCATATCCTTTTCTAAATATTTTATAGTAGGAACAATTGAATCATAATTAGGTTTTGCATAAAAATACAATGCACCTGAAAGTACATTTTTCACACTGTCAGTTGCCCTAAATTGAATATTTGTTGCAACATTTCCTTCAATATTATATAATTTACCATAAACTTTTTTATCTGAATTTTCAAAAGGTCTATAATCAGGAATTGCATCGGCCTTTATAGTATGTTCAAAAGTTAATTTTTCAATTTCTTTTAAAATTTCATCTAAATTACCTTCAACTTTTCTGTAAGTAATATAAATGGTTGCTTTTAATTCAGGGTACTCTATAGATAGCCAGCAATTATTTTTAAAATTAACCTTAGCTAGATTTGAAATTTCAAAACTGTAAGGACAATTTGTTTCAATTTTTTTATAAGAAGTTATTGGATATTGTAATGTTAAATAAGGCTTTGGTTTTGGAACTATTTCCTCTCCGCAAGAAAATAAAAAAAAAGCTATAATTATGAATCCACTAAAATTTTTCATTGTACTGTTTTAAATATTTCTGTGGATTGTGATTTTTATTTGTTTAATTCTCTTTTTATCCATTGATTCTATTTTAAACGAACAATTTGCAAATTTTATTACTTCATTTTTTCTTGGGAATTTTCCACAAACCTCTAAAATAAAACCAGCAACCGTTTCAGATTCACCTTTGTGTTGGTCAAATAATTCTGAATTTTCAATTTCCAAGATTTTATAAAAGTCTTTTAAATTGGTTTTACCTTCAAACAAGTAATTATCTGCATCTAATCTTGAATATAGTAATTCTTCATCGTCAAATTCATCACTAATATCTCCTACAATTTCTTCAATTACATCTTCCAACGTTACAATACCACTTGTTCCTCCATATTCATCTACAACAATTGCTAAGTGGTTTTTCTTTTCTTGAAACTCTTTCAATAAATCGTCTAATTTTTTGTTTTCAGGAACAAAATAAGGTTCTCTTATTAATTTTTGCCAATTAAAATTTGTTTCATTTAAATGAGGCAATAAATCTTTTGCATATAAAATACCAATAATTTCATCAGTACTTTCTTTATATACAGGATTTCTTGAGTACCCTTTTTCAACAATTTTAGCAATAACATCTTCATATAATTCTGTAATTGATAGTGCAAAAATATCAATTCTGGGAATCATAATTTGACTTGTTTCAGTATTTCCGAAATTAACAATACCCTCTAATATTTTTTGTTCATCTTTTGTTGTAGCTTCATTTGAAGTTAATCCTAAAGCTTGAGATAATTTTTCAACTGATAAATTTGATTGTTTTTTACCTAATTTCTTTTCAATAATAATTGTTAAACTCATTAATGGTGTGCTTACCAAGGTAAGTAATGAATTTAATATTTTTATTGGGTACGCCATAAAAATGGCAAATTTTAACGAATTTCTTGATGCATACACTTTTGGTAAAACTTCTCCAAATAACAAAATTAAAAAAGTAACCAAAACTACTTCAATTACAAATTTTAATAAAATTGGGGTAATTTGACTAAATATCGTATTTCCTATATATGCAAACAATAATACAATTAAAATGTTAATGAAATTGTTTGAAATAAGAATAGTTGCCAATAATTTTTGTGGAGTTTTTAATAACTCTACAACAATTTTTTGCGTACTTAATTTAGATTCAGATGCTTTATTTATTTCTTCTTTAGAAAGTGAAAAAAAAGCAACTTCAGCTCCAGAAATTAAGGCTGATAAGGCTAACAATAAAAAAAGTGCTAATACACTTGAAAGTAGTAAAAAATCAATACTACTACTAATAAATAACATTCGTAAAAATATGGGTTCAGGATCCAAATTAATTTCTATTTAATTAAACTTAAAAAGGCAAATCATCATCTGCAACATCACTTATTGATTGCTCTTGAATCGTTGTTTTTTCAATTTTTACATCAGGAGCTTGTTCTGGTTTATTTAGCTCTTTTTTTGTGGTTAAAAATGTCATATCAACCACATGAATTTCAGTAGTGTATTTTTTATTTCCTGCTTCATCTTCCCACTGACGTGTTTTTATACGACCTTCACAGTAAATTTTATCACCTTTTGTTAAATATTTTTCACAAATTTCAGCCAATTTATTTCTAACAACAATATTGTGCCACTCTGTAGTTGTTACTTTTTCTCCAGTTTGCTTATTCGTATAGGTCTCATTTGTAGCAATTGGAAAACGTCCAATAGCATTACCTCCTTCAAAATAATGCATTTTAACTTCGTCTCCTAAATGCCCAATTAATATTACTTTATTTATTGTACCTGCCATAATCTCAAATTCATTTGTATCAAAAGTACTAAAAAATTTAGTGTGTTTTATATTGGTTTAAAAAATTATCTATCAATGAAGAAACCGGATATTTTTTTATAGCATCCCAAGAAAGTAAAAAATCTTGTGAAGTTTGAGTATTTACAACCCAAAACTTAGTATAAATGTGTTGATGAGATAATTTATGTATCACGCTATCTTTATTAAAAAGTCTCACAGATGTTGAAATATTTTTAAACAATTCTTGGAATTTACTATGTTCAAAAAGTTGTTTTTCACCAATTTCACTAAGTGTCTCAATTAAAGGGAACTCATAAAGATTTAACCAAATACCTTTTTCTCTTTTTACAATTTTAGTTCTATTATCTTCCGTTTGAATCACTATATAGTTAAAATACCTATTTTTTACTTTTAGCTTTTTTTCTTTTACAGGAAGTAGTTTAATTATTTTTTTTGACAATGCGACGCAACTATTGTTTAAAGGACAATTCTCACAATCTGGGTTTTGAGGTTTACACATTCTCGCTCCAAATTCCATAACTGCCTGATTGTGTGTGCCTGGGTTTTCAACATTAATTAATTCTTGTGCTAATTGTTTAAACTCTTTAATTCCTTTGGTTGAATTAATAGGTGTATTAATACCAAAATAACGAGCTAACACTCTGTAAACATTCCCATCAACAACAGCTGTGACTTCATTAAAACAAATTGAAGCTATTGCAGACGCTGTATAATCTCCTACTCCTTTTAATTTTAATAATTCATTATAGGTTACGGGAAATTCACCATTAAGTTCATTAACAATATGCTTCGCTGAAAAATGTAAGTTTCTAGCTCTTGAATAATATCCTAACCCTTGCCATAATTTAAGCACTTCTTCTTCTGAAGCAGAAGCTAAGTTATTTATAGTCGGAAAATTCTCGATAAATTTAAAATAATAGGCCATTCCTTGGTCTACTCTAGTTTGCTGTAAAATAATTTCGGACAACCAAATCTTATAGGGATTTACTGTTGTCCTCCAAGGTAAATTTCTTTTATTATGTAAATACCACAATACTAAGTGATTAGAAAATTTCATTCGTTTTTTTGTAAAACGCAATAATACAAGATTTAATTGATTAAATTTTAATGAATTAACTTTTTAGAATTGATTTATATATACTATATTTGCCGTCTTAATTTTATAATAACATATATAACAATATTAAAAATGACGAAAGCGGAAATCGTATCAAGCATTTCAGACAAATCTGGAATTGAAAAAGCAGATGTTTTAGCAACTGTTGAAGCGTTTATGGACGAAGTAAAGGTATCTTTAGAAAAAGGCGACAATGTTTATTTAAGAGGTTTTGGTAGTTTTATTATTAAAACAAGAGCTGAAAAAACCGGAAGAAACATATCAAAAAATACAACTATTAAAATTCCTGCACACAATATCCCTTCTTTTAAACCTGCAAAAGTATTTGTAGAAGGAGTAAAAACTAAAGTAAGTGTATCGTAGGTACAGCATATTTATTAACATAAAAACATCCTTTTATTATGCCAAGTGGTAAAAAAAGAAAAAGAGCAAAAATCTCTACTCATAAACGTAAAAAAAGAGCGAGAGCTAACAGACACAAAAAGAAAAAGTAAGCTAAGCTTACTTTTTTCTTTATAATTTAAAGTTCATTGAAATAAATATTTACACTAAAACTGTAAATATTGTTGGGTATAAATCCTGTAAAAACTAATTATAAATAGTTTAAGTTTAAATGCTTGAACATAAAAACAATTCAGAGTGAAAACGGAATTAATTATTAGATCAAACTCCTCTGATATTGATTTTGCCTTATTAAAAGACGGTAAATTAACAGCCCTTAACAAAGAAACAAACGGAAATAAATTCTCAGTAGGAGATATTTTTTTAGCTAAAATTGGAAAAGTTTTATCTGGTTTAAACGCCTCATTTGTTAACGTAGGTTACGAAAAAGACGGCTTTTTACATTACCAAGATTTAGGGGCACAATTATTATCATTAAACAAGTTTATAAAAGGTATTAGCACAGGTAAAGTTAAAGATTACACTTTAAATAATTTTCAACTAGAAAACGACATTGATAAAAATGGTAGTATAGTTGATGCATTAAAAACAGGACAAAGTTCATTAGTACAAATTGTAAAAGAACCAATTTCTACAAAAGGACCACGCATGAGTTCTGAAATATCTATTGCTGGTAGATATATGGTTTTAGTTCCTTTTTCTGATAGAGTTTCAGTATCACAGAAAATTACTGATTTAGAAGAAAAAGAACGTTTAAAAAGACTTGTTAAAAGTATTAAGCCTAAAGGTTTTGGTGTTATTATAAGAACTGTAGCTGTAAATAAAAAGGTTGCAGAACTTGATAGAGATATACAAAACTCATTAGAGCGTTGGGTGGCAATGTGTAAGAAAGTTAAATCTGTAAAAACACAACAAACACCTGTAAAAGTATTAAGTGAATTAAATAGAGCCTCTTCAATTTTAAGAGATTTATTTAATGACTCATTTACAAACATTGTTACAAACGATGAAGTTTTGTTTTTAGAGATTAAAGAATATTTACAAGAAATTGCTCCAGAAAAGGAATCTATTGTAAGTTTATATGAATCAAGCGTTCCAATTTTTGAGAAATTTGGAATTGAGCGTCAAATAAAAACATCATTTGGACGAACCGTTTCAATGAGTAAAGGAGCTTATTTGGTTATTGAACATACAGAAGCACTTCATGTAATTGATGTAAATAGCGGTAATCGCTCAAATAAAGCTACAACACAAGCAGATACAGCTCTTGAAGTAAATTTAATTGCAGCATCTGAAGTTGCGAGGCAATTACAATTACGAGATATGGGTGGCATTATAGTAGTTGATTTTATTGATATGCATACAGCTGAACATAGACAAAAGTTATATGATCATTTAAAAGCTGAAATGGATTTTGATAGAACAAAACACAAAATACTACCTCCAAGTAAGTTTGGTTTAATTCAAATTACAAGACAACGTGTACGACCAGAAATGGTGATTAAAACTCAAGAACCAAATCCTAGCGGTTCTGGAGAAGTAGAAGCTCCAATTGTTATTTTAGATACAATTAAAGCAGAGCTTGATAAGCTAATTATTCTAAAAGACCACAAAAAGATAATACTAAATGTGCATCCTTTTATTGCGGCTTATCTAAAGAAAGGAATTCCATCAATTCAGCAACGATGGTTTGCAAAATATAAAAAGTGGATTAAAATTTTACCTAGAGATGCTTACCAATATTTAAGATTTGATTTTACTGATGACAAAGGTGAACTCATTAAATAAGGCATTTACAATATCTAAAAGTCCTGCATTTTATGCAGGGCTTTTTTTAAAACCAATACCCAACATTAAAATACCAATATTTCTTATTGTGGTCAGGTGACCATGCATAATTAATTTCTATTGGTCCTAAAAAAGTATCTAAACCATATCCAACCATATAACCAGATTTGGTATTATCAAAAATCCTTCCTTCATTAAATAAATCGCGTTCTACTCTTGCATAGTTTCCTGCTGCTGAAAAATAATTTTTTGGTAAAAACTCATACCTTAAAGTAAGTGTAGATTTTAAAAATGAATTTTCAGAAAGCTCAGCAAAATCATACCCAAAAAACGGTATTAAAGTATTTATATAGTTTTCACCATATCCCCCCACATTATAGTTTAACACCCTATTTTCATTTTTACCAATAGTTATACCTGCTTCAGAAATAAAATGTGTAGTTAGCCTATTAAAAAAAGTATGGGCCAAACCTATTTCCCCTTTAAATTGAGAAAAAGAGACAAAATTAAAAGGCTCCAATTCAAAATCACTCTGATAATTTGAAGATGTTAAATACCATCTAAAATCTGCATTCAAATAAAATCCTTTCTTTTGAAAGTATTTTTTATCATATGTATCAATCTTTATGTATGATATCAGATTTAAATAATCAGATTTATCAAAATAACCTCTTTCATTATTATCCAAATTATTTATGTTTTCAAGAGATGATATGGTTTCAGTATATGCTCTAATACTTTTTTGCTCAATTCCAACCCCAATAGCAAATTTCCTATTAAAAACAGTTTGCAAATAGATTTGATTTGTAAAATCTTCATACTGTAAATTAATTTTATTAACACTTGCAGCATCAAAATTAACATTGGCATTAAAATTATTATATCTGGATTTGATTCCAAAACTCCAATAAAAGCCATTGTCTATAAAATAATTGATGTTATACCGAATATTATCTCCCAAAATAACATCAGCCGAAATAACATCGTTTTTATAAAAAATATGTTTTTGTGTTGTGTTTAATAAAATTCCTGTTTTATAAAAATCATCATAATGCACTCCTAATTTTATAAAGTTAGAAAATTCTTGTTCCTTTACTTTAAATTTAACCAA
This sequence comes from Lutibacter sp., assembly GCF_041562875.1. Lineage (GTDB taxonomy): Bacteria > Bacteroidota > Bacteroidia > Flavobacteriales > Flavobacteriaceae > Lutibacter. The sequence continues at coordinate 13,605 of NZ_JBFFOE010000011.1, forward strand.
ACTACCATCCTCTTCATTTACAATATTATACTGAATACTTTCAAAATTATTAGTTGCAGTTAGGTTATTAATACTTTCAATTAATTTTTCATAACTAGTTGTATCTCTGCTTTTAAAATTTAACTTACCTAATATATAAGCCCTTGTATAATATTTATTTCCATCTATTTCAATTCTTTTAATATGAAATTTTTGAATTTGTTTAGTATTTACTTTTTTGGTTTCCTTTTTAACCTGTTGGTCAGCAATATTTTTCAATTGAACTATCTTTTCTCTGGCTGCAATTTGGCCTGCATACATAATTTCATGTATTTTATCAAAAGAAATTACATTAAAGTCTTTTACATTAGGTTTTATTAATATGTCTGCATTTTCATGTTTAGAATTATTTGCTTGATGAATTTGAAACCCTACAATTTGATTTAATATTTCTACAGCAGAATCTAATCCTTTTTTATCTTTTAATCCACTCTGAATATCCACTCCAATAATAATATCTGCACCCATAGCCTTTACTTCATCTATAGGAAAATTGTTCACAATTCCACCATCTGTTAATAATTTACCATCAATTTCAACTGGAGCTAATAATGTTGGAAAAGAACCACTTGCTTTAACTGCTTCAGGTAAAAACCCTTTAGTTAAAACCTCCTGTTTCCCAGTCTCTAAATTAGTTGCAATACATAAAAATGGAATTGGCAAATCATTAAAATCATTAATATTATTAACATGTTGAGTCAATTTGGTTAGTAAATTAAGAACATTTTGTCCTTGAGATAATGCTCTTGGTATTCCAACTTTTCTATTCACAATTGGCAATGATAAAGCATACTTTTCTCCACTTTCTTTTTCATAAAATGGTTTTGATTTTCGTGGTAAATCATCTAACAGTATTTTTTCAAAATTAATGGAATTAATAATAGAATCTAACTGATTTCCATTATAACCTGATGCATATAATGCACCAACAATTGCGCCCATACTTGTTCCCCCAATATAATCTATTCTAACACCTGCTTCCTCTATTACTTTAATTGCAGCTACATGTGCAAATCCTTTGGCTCCACCTCCACTAAGAACTAAACCTACTTTAATATCTTTTTTTTCAATAACTTCTTGTGAAAACAGAAAGTTTATTGAAAAAATAAAAGTTATTATTAGAATTTTTTTCATAGTTGCTTATTTTTATAATAGTCTACAATTTTAATGGCTCTGCTTTTTCCAACAACATTTTCAATAGCTTCAAATGAAGCTTCAGAAATTCTTTTTACCGATTTAAAATGTTTCATTAAAGATACAATTGTTTGGTTACCTATTCCTGAAATTTCTTCAAGCTCATTGGTTAAAGAATTTTTACTTCTTTTATTTCTGTGATGTGTAATACTAAACCTATGCGCTTCATTTCTTAATTGTTGAATAATTTTTAAACTCTCAGAAGTTTTATCTAAATACATTGGTACTGAATCCCCTGGATAATAAATTTCTTCCAAACGTTTAGCAATACCAATAATTGCAATTTTATTTCTTAATCCTAACACGTCTAAACTTTTTAAGGAGGCTGATAATTGCCCTTTTCCACCATCAATTACTATTAACTGAGGCAAATCTTGTCCTTCTTCAAGCAAACGTTTATAGCGTCTAAAAACTACTTCTTCCATAGAAGCAAAGTCATCTGGGCCTTCAACAGTTTTAATATTAAAATGCCTATAATCCTTTTTACTTGGCTTCCCATTTTTAAAAACTACACAAGCCGAAACTGGGTTTGTACCTTGAATATTTGAGTTGTCAAAACATTCAATATGCCTTGGTTCAACTGTAAGTCGTAAATCTTTCTGCATTTGTAACATAATTCTATTTACATGCCTATCTGGATCTACAATTTTAATTTGTTTAAGGCGATCTTGCCTATAGTACTTCGCATTTCTAATGCTTAAATCTACAATTCTCTTTTTATCTCCAAGTTTAGGAATTGTAACTTTTATGGTTTCTCCTAAATTTACTTCAAAAGGCACATAAATTTCTTTTGAAGTAGAATTAAACCTCTGTCTAATTTCAATAATTGCTAATTCCAACAATTCCTTATCACTCTCATCTAATTTCTTTTTAATTTCAGAAGTATGTGATTGAATAATTGCACCATTTATTATTTTAAAAAAATTAACGTAGCTATACGTTTCATCTGAAACAATTGAAAAAACATCAACATTTGTAATAGATGGATTTACAACTGTAGATTTTGCCTGATAATTAGCCAATAATGCTATTTTTTCTTTAATTTTTTGAGCTTCTTCAAACTCCATATCATTTGAAAATTGTATCATTAACTCTTCAAATAACACCAATGAATCTTTAAAATTACCTTTAATAATATTCCGAATAGCGCTAATATCTTCATTATAATTTGCTTCAGTTTGCAACCCTTCACAACCACCTTTACAATTTCCAATATGAAAATCTAAACAAACTTTATATTTTTCAATTTCAATATTTTTTTCACTTAAATCGTAATTACAACTGCGTAACAAATATAATTCCTTAATTAAATCTAACAAGGCTTTTACAGCTCTTACAGAAGTATAAGGTCCATAATATTCTGAACCATCTTTAATTACATTTCGTGTTAAGAAAATTCTTGGATAACGCTCTTTTTTAATACAAATCCAAGGATACGTTTTGTCGTCCTTTAATAGTACATTGTAACGTGGCTGGTATTTTTTAATCAAATTATTTTCCAGCAGCAAAGCATCTGTCTCAGTATTAACAACAATGTGTTTAATATTGGCAATTTTTTTTACCAACATTTTTGTTTTACCGTATTCGTGATTTTTATTAAAATAAGATGCAACTCTTTTCTTTAAGTTTTTTGCTTTTCCTACATATAAAATAACCCCATTTTTATCATAATACTGATAAACGCCAGGCTGATTTGGTAAAGTTTGTATTTGAATTTCTAATTCCAAAAAATAAGTTGATTTTAAAAATTAAAATTACTGCTTTTTATTGAATCTTGCATTGGTTTTAGCAGATTGAATTCAAAACACATTTCTTATAAAAAAACGTATTTTTGCGGAAAACATAAAAATTCGCTTTTAAAACGAATTTTTTTACAGATAATTTAAAGTTATTAGAAAATGAAATATTGGAAAAAATATTCGAAAGAAAAATTAATAGAAAGAATTGACGGTGCATTAGAAGCAAATGTTAATTTTCAAACAAGTAAATTCTTAGGTTATCCTGTTTCCCGCTTAGATGAAAACGTATTCAATACAAGTGGTGGATTTTTAGATGTTTCACCTTTATTAAAATCATTTATTGCAAATCCAAACAATATTGGCTGCCATACTTTAGGCAAAAGTGAAGAAGCTTTTAAAGGTTCTCAAGAATTAGAAAAAGAAGTAATTCGAGTTTTAGCCGTAGATATTTTTAAAGCTGAAGAAGAAGAATATGATGGATATATTGCTACAGGAGGAACTGAAGCAAACATTCAAGCGCTTTGGATTTACAGAAATAAATTTAAAAAAGATTTTAATGCTACTTTAGATGAAATGGTGATCCTATCTTCTGAAGATACGCATTATTCAGTTCATAAAGGCTCCAATTTATTAAGTGTTGATACCGTTTCAATTCCAGTAAATTTTGATTCAAGAGAGATAATTGTTGAAGAGTTAGATACTATTGTTAGAGGCTTAATTTCTGAAGGCAAAAAGTATTTTATGGTAATTTCAAATATGGCTACAACTATGTTTGGATCTGTTGATAATCCTGATATTTATGCTAATATTTTATTGAAACACAATGTTGAATTTAGAATTCATATAGATGGCGCTTTTGGTGGATTTATATATCCAATTTCAAATAAAAAATCAACCATCAATTTTCAAAATCCACACGTTTCATCAATCACAATTGATGCACATAAAATGCTGCAAGCTCCATACGGAACAGGTGTTTTTTTATGTAGAAAAAACTTAATTGAAAATGTACTTACCAAAGAAGCTCAATATGTTGATGGAATGGATTTAACCATAGTTGGTAGTCGTTCTGGGGCAAATGCTATTGCTGTTTGGATGATTTTATTTAGTTATGGATATTATGGATGGTTTGAAAAAATAAGCACTTTATTACTTCGTACAGAATGGTTTTGTAAACAATTAAATGAACTAAATATTGAATATTTTAGAGACCCTTATATGAATATTGTAACCTTAAAATCGAAATTTGTTCCTGAAATACTAGCTCAAAAATTTGGGTTAGTACCTGATACTCACAATGGAGTAAATAGTTGGTACAAAGTTATTATGATGGATCACGTTGAAATTGATGATTTACTAAAATTTGTAAATGAACTTAAAAGAAGTTTATAAACTAAATAAATTCAAATACTCGTTTTAATAACGGGCATTTTTTATTTCCCAAATAATCCAGATTTAAAATCGTCCCAATGAGAAAACAGCTCTCTAAAAACTAAAAATGTTACTATAAAAACTACGATAGCAATTACTATCTTTTTTCTTTCTGCTTTCATATTGTTGATTTAAACCGGATTGCTTTAAACTAAAATTATTAATTAATAATAAAAGAATAAAATATTAAAGCTACTAAAACCAATAAAAATAAGATTTTAGTTTCGGTTGGAGCATTTTTAATTTGATTAAATATTTTCATAATTATAAGTTGCAATTTTTCGCTAAATTATAACATTAAATTAAACCCGTAAAAATTAAACCATAATAAATTCCTGTTATAACAAATACAATACCTGCAATAGAACGCATTACCTTTTCAACCTTGGTAATTTTAGCGTAAAAAATGCCAACATTTCCTGCCGCAAATGCCAGTAAGTAGGTAAATAAAAGCACTGGAAGCCCCGTTCCAAAGGCAAAAACAATTGGCAAATACAAACCGTCTAAACTTGAAATTGCCATTGGAATTAACATTCCAAAATACAAAGCACCACTATAAGGACAAAAAGCCAATGCAAAAATAACGCCTATTAAAAAAGAGCCTAATAAGCCTTTTCCTTTCAATTTCTCAGTCAGTTTTTCGGTAAAGTTATATTTCCCTAAGAAGTTAAGTCTAATAATATTCAACATAATTAAACCAACAAAAATCAATAATGGTCCTAAATACTTTTCTCCATTTTGTTGAAAAAATCTTGCAATATGAAACTTACTTGCTCCAAAAAATAGAATTAAACCAATAGCCGTATAACTAAAAGCTCTTCCTAAAGAATAAACCACACCACTTAAAAACACTACTTTTTTATTAGCAATATTTTTTGAAATAAATGCTGTGGCTGTAATATTGGTTGCTAACGGACAAGGACTGATTGAAGTCATTAATCCTAATACAAAAGCTGATAAAATAGGAATATTGTAGTTTTCAAGAAGTGCTTGTAAATAATCCATTTATATGCTTTTTAGCTCCTTTTCCAACTTCGATTTCATCTCAATAGAAAAAGCAGCTTGGTCATTTCCTTTCATAAAAGCAAATTCAGTTAAATCAATTTGAGTTTCTTTTCCATCAACAATAACATTTAAAAATAATGCTGTTCCGGTTGCTTCAAATTTTTCAGCTAATTTGTAATTTTTTTCATCATCTACATTTACAACCTGAAATGTGATGTTTTCGTTTTTTAATTCTTTAGAAAAATATGTATCCAGAGTATATCTTGTACTCGCTTCAATGGCATTGCAAGTCATACATCTATGCGTTGAGTGAAAATCAATCACTTCAATTTTATTTGCTGCTTTTTTGTTTATAGGTTGGCTGTTTTGCGCTTTTCCATTACAAGAGAATAAAAATACGCTAATCACTGTTATTACTAAAATACTAAGCTTTTTCATTGTTTAAAATTTAAATGGTTAAAAAATTATATTAAATATATATCCTGAAATTATAATACAGAGCGTTACAACTCCAAAGAAAATTCCTATTAATTTAAAGGTCATAACCTTTTTCAAAAGCATTGCTTCTGGTAATGATAAACCTACTACTCCCATCATAAATGCAATAGCAGTTCCTAAAGGAATTCCTTTTGAAACTAATACTTGAACTACCGGCAAAATTCCTGAAGCATTTGAATACATTGGAACGGCTAAAATAGTAGCAATTGGAACAGCAAAAAGATTATCTTTACTCATATACTGCTCAAAAAAACCTTCTGGAATATAGCCATGCATTAAACCGCCAATGGCAATACCAATAATTACATAGGGTAAAATTCCTTTTAAAATTGTCTTCGTGTCAATCCAAATTGAAGGTAATCTGTCTTTAAAAAGAATTGATTTGGTTTTAAATTCACCAGTCTCCTTTTGTGATTTTTCCAACACTTGTTGTACCCAAGGTGTTAAATATTTCTCCAATTTTAATTTTTGAAGAATGACACCTGAAATAGTTCCTAATAAAATTCCACTCATCACATATATAATAGTTGTTTTTAGACCAAATAATCCAATAAATAATCCAATTGCAACTTCATTCACCAAAGGTGATGTTATTAGAAATGAGAAAGTAACACCTAATGGAATTCCTCCCTTTACAAAACCAATAAATAACGGAACTGAAGAACAAGAACAAAACGGTGTAACCACGCCAAATAATGAAGATATTAGGTATTCAAAACCATATAATTTTTTGCGTGATAAGTAATTTCTAACTTTTTCAACAGGAAAATAGCTATTTACTATTCCCATAAAAAAGATGATTATAAAAACTAGCAGTAAAATTTTTACACTATCATAAATAAAGAAATTTAACGCTTCAGCTAAATGATTTCCTTCTTTTAGCTTGAAAATATCAAAAACTAACCAATCTGCTATTTGTTGAATCCAATCGAACATTTTTTACTAATAGTATTTTTTCTTCAACCATAATGAAACTTTCACTAAAAGTATTAAAACAGGAACCTCAACTAAAGGTCCAATAACACCCGTAAATGCTTGTTGAGAATTCAATCCGAAAACAGCAATAGCTACTGCAATTGCCAATTCAAAATTGTTTCCAGTTGCAGTAAAAGCAACAGCCGCATTTCGTTTATAATCTATATTCATTGCTTTCCCAGCAAAGAAGCTTACAAAAAACATCAATACAAAATAGATAACTAATGGAACTGCAATTTTTAATACATCGAAAGGAATTTCAACAATTAAATCTCCTTTTAAACTAAACATTAAAACAATAGTTGCTAATAACGCAATTAATGTAATTGGCGAAATAAACGGAATAAATTTACGATTGTACCAATTTTCTCCTTTATATTTTACTAAATATTTTCTACTTAAAAAACCTGCCGCAAAAGGAATTCCTAAATATATAAGAACGCTTTTTGCAACTTCAAAAACAGAAATATCAACATTAAAACTATCTAATCCTAAATAATTTGGAAGTACTGTAATAAATAACCACGCATAAAAACTATAGGTAATAATTTGAAAAACACTGTTTAAAGCTATTAGTGTAGCGCCATATTCTCTACTTGCGCCTGCCAAATCGTTCCAAACAATTACCATTGCAATGCAACGTGCTAAACCAATTAAAATTAAACCAGACATGTATCCTGGTTCGTCTCTTAAAAAGATTATTGCTAATACAAACATTAAAATTGGGCCAACAACCCAATTTAAAAATAAAGACATGGACATTAATTTTGTGTCTTTAAAAACTGTTGGAATTAAACTATAATCTACTTTTGCTAATGGTGGATACATCATTAAAATTAGTCCAATAGCTAATGGAATATTTGTTGAGCCAACCGACAAAGAATCTGTAATAGTTGCCATTTGCGGAAAGAAATAACCTAAACTTACGCCAATAGTCATTGCTAAAAAAATCCATAAAGTTAAAAACCTATCCAGTAATTTTAATCTTATTTTCATTTAAATAGTAATTAAATTATTAGCAACAACCAGACTCATTTTCTTCAGAAGAACAACAAGAAGAATCAGTATTTCCATCAGAACAACAAGCATTATTAGCGAAATTATCTACTAAAAATGGCAATAAATCTTCTTTTGAAGGAATTTTTCCAGCTATAACAACTTTTCCATCAATAACAATAGCTGGTGTACGCATTACATCATATATCATAATCTCCTGAATATCTGTAACTTTTACAATTTTAGCTTCAATATTTAACTCTTTTACAATATTAGCCACCACTTTTTCTGCGCTTATGCAACTTGGACAACCTGTTCCTAAAATTTTTATTGTTTTCATAATTTATATTATATTTATTTTATTTACATGAAGTTTCATTCATATTACTACTAAAAAACTCATTGAATAAAGCCTTTGCTCTTTTCCAGTTTTCTTGATTAATACAGTATTTAATTTTGGGAGGATTCACAGTTCCTTGAATCAAGCCTGCATCTTTCAACTCTTTTAAATGTTGCGAAATTGTTGATTGTGCCAAAGGTAAAACCTCCAATAAGTCACCGGTATAACAGCAACTCGCATTGTCTAAATGATTTAATATTTTAATACGTGTTGGATGCCCTAAAGCTTTTGCAAATTTTGCTATTTCTTCGGTTTCAACTTCGTAAATAATATCTTTTTTTGTTCTTTTCATAAGTTAATCGCAAATATACGATTAATAAATTATTTTCCAAATAAATTAAACCTTTCACTTATTTTACAGTCATATTAGAAAAATAAAATGTTTAAAATCGCGAAAATTAATTTGATATTTATATATCTTCTAAGTATTGTATCTTGTAGTAATAATAACGACATATCTCAAGAAAACAATACAGATACATCTGAATCACCAAGTACAGAAACATACAGCTATCCAATAGTTGACACTGGGGTATTCGCTTTTTATAGTGATATTAATACAATTTCATCACCTTCAAATAAGGATGCCTTTTTTGGCCAAGATGCAACTTATTCTGGAAGTCAACCTTCATACACAAATAATGGAGATGGAACAATTACCGATAATATTACTGGTTTACAGTGGGAACAGGATATGGGAACTAAAATCACTTTTACAGATGCCATTACAAAAGCAACTAATTCAACTTTAGGGAATTACATCGATTGGAGAGTGCCTACTTTAAAGGAATTGTACTCTTTAATTTTATTTACGGGCCAAGTTAAAGGTGAAGTTGCGATAGACTTTTTTATAGATATTAATTATTTTAGTCAACCTTTAGGAGATACTTCTATTGGCGAACGAGAAATTGATGCTCAAACTTGGTCTTCAACAGAATATGTTGGGCTAACAATGAATGCTGATGCAACTGTTTTTGGTGTGAATTTTATTGATGGACGTATCAAAGGGTATCCAAAATACAAGCCGGGTTCAGGTGCTGCAAATACGATGTATTTTAGAATGGTAAGAGGGAATACGGATTACGGTAAAAACAATTTTGTTGATAATAATGACGGAACCATTAGCGATTTAGCAACTGGTTTAATGTGGCAAAAAGCAGATGACGAAATTTCTAGAAATTGGGAAGAGTCATTAGCGTACGCCGAAGAATTGTCTCTTGGAAATAAATCTGATTGGAGATTACCAAATGCAAAAGAATTACAAAGTATTGCTGATTATACTAGAAGTCCGCAGACAACAAATTCACCAGCAATCAATCCTTTGTTTGAATGCTCTGAAATTACTGACACAAATGGAAACAAAAACTATCCGTTTTATTGGACAGGCACATCACATTTAGATGGTGCAAATCCTTATTCGAGTGCAGTATATATTGCTTTTGGTGAAGGTCAAGGAGAAATGAGTGGTGTTTTGATGGATGTTCATGGAGCTGGCTGTCAACGTAGTGATCCAAAATCTGGAAATATAAATGATTATCCACAATTTTTTGGACCACAAGGAGATGTTCGTTACGTTTATAATTATGTGAGATGTGTTAGAACAATTAATTAGATTATTTATGCTTCAAAAAACTTTTATTTACACTTACTTTATAAGCATACTATTACTTTCTTGTAGTAAAAATAATGAGGTTGAGGTTATAGCTGTAGCACAAAGTAAACCAAATATATTACTAATTATTGCTGATGATATGGGTTTAGATTCTTGTTCTGGTTATAATTTAGGAATTTCAAAACCAACAATGCCAAATCTGGAAAGTATGATTAATAGTGGTGTTAGGTTTACCAATTTATGGTCTAACCCTACTTGTACACCTACACGTTCAAGCATACTAACTGGAAAATATGGTATTAGAACCAATATGCTAAAAGTTGGTGATGAGCTTTCAACTTCTGAAATATCAATTCAAAAATATTTAGATAACAATTTAGGTCAAGCATATAATCATGCAGTAATAGGAAAATGGCACTTAGCAACAAATACTGATCACCCAATAAATATGGGTGTAAATTATTATGCTGGTTTGTTAACCGGTGGTGTCTCATCATATTGGGATTGGAATCTAACTGAAAATAATATAACAACTAATTCTACTGAATATTCAACAACAAAAATTACCGATTTAGCAGTTAATTGGGTTGAAAATCAAACAAAGCCATGGTTTTTATGGTTAGCCTATAATGCTCCACATTCACCTTTTCATTTACCACCAAATAATTTACATTCACAAGGTTTTTTACCTACTGATGAAGCAAGTATAGCTGCAAATCCGCTACCTTATTATATGTCAATGGTAGAAGCAATGGATTCTGAAATAGGAAGACTTTTAAGTTCGCTTAGTCAAGAACAAAAAAATAATACAGTTATTATTTTCATAGGAGATAATGGAACGCCACAGCAAGTTGCACAGGAATACAATCCACTAAGAGTAAAAGGAACTGTTTATCAAGGAGGAATTAATGTACCAATGATAATTTCAGGAAAAGATGTAAGTAGATTTAATGCAACAGAAGATGCTCTTATAAATACTACTGATTTATTTGCTACAATAGCAAATATTGCTGGTATTGAAGTTGATAAAATTAATGACAGTCAAAATTTTAAAGAATTACTTTCTAATGAGAACTCAAGCTCTAGAGATTATGCTTATTCGGAAGTGGGTTATGAATCGGGAAAATCAGATTATACAATTCGAAATAAAACGCATAAATATATTGCATTTGAAGATGGAACTGAAAAATTATATAATTTAAATACAGACCCTTTGGAATTAATAGATTTGATGCATATAAATCAGCTACCATTAAATGGCACTGATGAATTGATAAAAGAAGAATTAATTTTAAAACTTAATAAAATTAGGCAATAAATTTTTTTTATTCTTCAACTTTTGGAAATGCTTTTTTATTGAAAAGAATTAAGATTCCAACACCTGTAGAAATAGCCGCATCTGCAACATTAAAAATAGCATTAAAAAAAGTAAAAGGCTTTCCACCCCATATTGGTAACCACTTTGGTAAGTCTCCACTCCAAATTGGGAAATAAAGCATATCTACTACTTTTCCAAAGAATAAAGATCCATAAGGTTTCTCAGAAAATAAAGTTGCAATTTTGTGACCTCCGGGAGTGTTAAAAATAACTCCATAAAAAACAGAATCTATAATATTCCCCATTGCACCAGCAAAAATTAAGGAAACAGCAACTATAAGTACATTGTGAGCATTCTTTTTAATTGAAGTATACAACCAAAATCCAATACCTGTTATTGCAAATAACCTGAAAATTGTTAAAAATAATTTTCCTGTTTTACCCCCAAATTCAGCACCCCAAGCCATTCCATTATTTTCAATAAAATGGATACGAAACCAATCAAAAACAACAACATCTTCCCCGTAGAAAAAGTTAGTTTTTATATAAATCTTACTAATTTGATCTATTAACAATACTGAAATTATAATAAATAAAGCTTTCTTCAATTTAAAAAGGATTTTTAATCTTAATTATGTTAAAAAAGTGAAGCTCCCAAAAATAAGGAAGCTTCTGTAATTTTACAATTTTCACCAATTATTGTTGCATATTTTTAGCCTCAATACTTAATGTTGCGTGTGGAACTAATTTTAAACGTTCTTTCATAATTAATTTACCTGTAACACGACAAATGCCATACGTTTTATTTTCAATACGTACGAGTGCATTTTTTAAATCTCTAATAAATTTTTCTTGTCTAATCGCTAAAGCCACATTTGCTTCTTTTGACATGGTTTCAGAACCTTCTTCAAAAGCTTTAAATGTTGGTGAAGTATCATCAGTACCATTATTACTGTCGTTTTTAAAAGCACTTTTAATTAATGCTAAATCTTCTTCAGCATATGCTATTTTATTTATAATTAGCTCTTTAAATTCGGCTAAATCTTTGTCTGAATATCTATTATTTTCGTTCATAACTTACATTTTTTGTATTACTATTTTAGTATTCACATCGTCAAAAACAATTTCTGTACCATTTTCTACTATATCTTCAAACACTAATTCATTTGTTAACGTTTCAGATTTAATATATTGTTCATTTGCCGCAACTGACAGTTCTAATATATCATTTTTTTGAATAATTAATTTTATTTTATCGGTAACATCAAAACCAGATTCTTTACGTAAGTTTTGAACTCTGTTTACCAACTCTCTAGCATTTCCTTCTTTACGTAATTCATCCGTAATTGTTACATCTAAAGCTACTGTTAAATTTCCTTGATTAGCAACTAACCAACCTTCAATATCTTGCGATGAGATTTCTACTTCATTAAGTTCTAAAAATACAACATTTTCATTTACTTTTATAGATATTCCACCTTGTTTTTCAACAATCGCAATGTCATTTTGAGTTAATTTTTGAATTGCTTCTCCAACAAACCTCATTTCTTTTCCAAACTTAGGTCCAAGTACTTTAAAATTAGGCTTTATTGTTTTAACCAATATTCCTGAAGCATCATCAATTAACTCAATTTCCTTTACATTTACTTCCGATTTTATTAAGTTTTCAACAGCTAAAATCTCTTCTCTTTCTTCATTATTTAAAACAGGGATCATAATTCGCTGTAACGGTTGACGAACTTTTATCATTTCTTTTTTTCGTAATGATAAAACCATAGATGATATTTTTTGAGCCTGTTGCATTTTTCGCTCTAACTTACTATCAATCAAACTTTCATCACATGTTGGAAATGTTGCCAAATGTATGGATTCAAAATTTTCTTTTCCTGAAATAGTTGTTAAATCTTTGTAAAGATTGTCCATAAAAAATGGTGCGATAGGAGAAGCTAATTTTGCAACTGTTACCATACATGTATACAATGTTTGGTATGCAGAAATTTTATCTTGTCCATATTCTCCTTTCCAAAAACGTCTTCTGCTTAAACGAACAAACCAGTTACTTACATACTCTGAAACAAAATCTTGAATTGCTCTTGCTGCTTTTGTTGGTTCGTAATCTTCGTAAAATTTCTCTACATTTTTAACCAATGTATTTAATTCAGATAAAACCCAACGGTCAATTTCTGGTCTCTCTTTAATTGCAATTTCATCTTCAGCATAGGTAAAACTATCTAAATTGGCATACAATGAAAAGAATGAATAGGTATTGTATAATGTTCCAAAAAATTTTCTTCTCACTTCATCAATTCCTTCAATATCAAATTTTAAGTTATCCCAAGGATTTGCATTTGAAATCATGTACCAACGTGTAGCATCTGCACCATATTTCTCCATTGTTTCAAATGGATCAACAGCGTTTCCTAAACGTTTCGACATTTTTTTACCTTCTTTGTCTAACACCAATCCGTTAGACACTACATTTTTATAAGCAACCGAATCAAAAACCATGGTTCCAATTGCGTGTAATGTATAAAACCAACCACGTGTTTGGTCAACTCCTTCTGCAATAAAATCGGCTGGAAAGAATTTTTTATCATCAATAAGTTCTTTGTTTTCAAACGGATAATGCCATTGTGCATAAGGCATTGACCCAGAATCAAACCAAACATCAATTAAATCTGATTCTCGTTTCATTGGTTGTCCGGAAGGAGAAACTAAGATAACTGCATCAACAATATTTTTATGCAAATCAATTTTATCATAATTTTCTTCGCTCATATTTCCAACCTCAAACTCTGAAAATATATCTTCCTTCATCATGCCTGCCTCAACGGCACGTTGCATTTCTAATTTTAATTCTTCAACAGAACCAATAATAATTTCTTCCGTACCATCTTCAGTTCTCCAAATTGGCAATGGAATTCCCCAATAACGTGAACGAGATAAATTCCAATCATTTGCATTTTTTAACCAGTTTCCAAAACGTCCTTCTCCTGTTGATTTTGGTTTCCAATTTATAGTATTATTAAGTTCAAACATTCTATCACGTTTGTCTGTAACTTTTATAAACCAAGAATCTAATGGATAATATAATATTGGCTTATCTGTTCTCCAACAATGTGGATAACTATGGCGATACTTTTCTACGTGAAAAGCTTTATTTTCTTCTTTTAATTGTATTGAAATTTCTACATCCAATGAACGCTCAGGCGCTTCACCGTCTGCATAATATTCGTTTTTTACATATTTTCCAGCATATTCAGCCATATGCTTGGTGAATTTTCCTTGTAAATTCACTAACGGAACTGGATTTCCATTGTCATCTAACACCAACATTGGTGGTACTTCAGGATTTGCTTGTTTAGCAACCATAGCATCATCTGCACCAAAAGTTGGAGCTGTATGTACAATTCCCGTACCGTCTTCAGTAGTTACAAAATCACCTGCTATAACTCTAAATGCGTTTTCAGGATTTTGATATGGAAGTGTATATGGCATTAATTGCTCATAACGACATTCTAATATATCTGCACCTTTAAATTCTTTTATGACTATAAAAGGTATTTTCTTATCGTCAGCTTTATATTCAGCAAGTTGAGTTTCATTTTCAACTACAAAGAATTTTTTAGAAAACTGTTTTCCAACTAAATTTTTAGCTAAAATTACAGTAATTGGTTCAAAAGTATATTGGTTGAAAGATTTTGCAACAACATAATCTATTTTCTTTCCAACAGTTAATGCTGTATTTGAAGGCAATGTCCAAGGTGTTGTTGTCCAAGCTAAAAAGTGAATGTCACCATCTATTTCTTGAAGAAAATCAGGTAAGGTATTTTTTACAGCTTTAAATTGAGCAACAGCCGATGTATCCGTTACATCCTGATACGTTCCAGGCTGATTTAATTCATGTGAACTTAACCCTGTACCCGCTTTTGGTGAATATGGCTGAATAGTATACCCTTTATAAATCAATCCTTTTTTGTACAATTGAGCCAATAACCACCAAACGGTTTCCATATATTTTGGCTTGTAAGTCACATACGGATCTTCCATATCAACCCAATGTCCCATTTTAAGGGTCAATTCTTCCCAAACATCAGTATAACGCATCACTGCAGTTCTACAAGCATCATTATATTCTTCTACACTAATTTTTTTACCAATATCTTCTTTGGTAATTCCTAATTCTTTTTCAACACCTAACTCAATTGGCAACCCGTGAGTATCCCAACCTGCTTTGCGTTTTACTTGGAAACCTTGTAAGGTTTTATAACGACAAAAAATATCTTTAATAGCACGTGCCATTACGTGATGAATTCCAGGTAAACCATTTGCTGAAGGAGGTCCTTCAAAAAATATAAATGGCTTATTTTCATCTCTAGTAGTGATACTTTTTTCGAAAATATGCTCTGCTTCCCATATCGCTAAAGTTTCTTCTGCTACTTTAGTGAGGTTCAATCCCTTATATTCTCTAAATTTTTTACTCATTTTATGCCTTTAAATCAATTAGGTCGCGAAATTACGTATTTTCTTGAAAATATCATTTCATAAATTGTAAAATATTTATTACAAAAAAAAGTTGAACTTACGAAGCTCTTTAATTACTATTTCAATAATTTTTTAAATTAAAAATCTCAAATTCCTCTTTCCTTCTGAATATCTTGATAAGCCTTTTGAACTTGTTTAAATTTATCCTCGGCACCTTTTACATGCTCATCACCTAAATGTTGCAATTTATCTGGATGGTATTTTTTAGCCATTTTCCTATAGGCTGCTTTCACCTCATTATTAGTTGCTGTTTTCTCAATTTCTAAAATTAAATAGGAACTTTCAGAACTATCATAAAACATAGCTTTTATAGATTCAAAATCGTACTGATTTATATATAAATAACCAGCAATTATTTTTATTGAATTTATTTCAGCTTCTACAACAACTCCATCAGATTTTGCTATTCCAAATAAAAAGTGAATTAATTGTAGGCGTGATGCATGCGTCAAATTTTGACGAATTTGTTCAGAAATTTGTCGTGTTGAAACTTTATTATTTTTAATAAAAATCTTAAATAATTTGAATGCATTATTGGCTCTTTCTTCGCCATACATTTTTTTAAAATGGCTTCTAACATAAGCTAATTCTCTTTCATCAGTTTTTCCATCTGCTTTAATTACTATAGATGACAAAAGCAATAAACTAATTTCAAAATCACCTGATTGAGTTGTTCTGCCAGTTTCTCTATAATTTTTAGCTATTTCAACATCTCCCTTTGAAAAACCATCAATCAAATTTCCAACAGCAAATCCTAAAATACTTCCAATTGGCCCACCCAATGTAAATCCTAATCCAGCTCCCAACCATTTCACAAAATTCCCCATAATATAATTTTAATTTGGCAAATATACATTCATTTGTTAGGATGTTAAAAGTTGAAAGCACTTCAATTGTTAAATTAATTATAAACTTAATCATACTTTCAACAATTAAATATTGTGTTTAGTCATTTCATATTTAATCTATTATATTTGCGGTTATAAATACGTCTAACTTAAAAATCAAAAATATGTATCCACCAGAATTAGTAAAACCTATGCAAACAGAATTAGAAAATGCAGGTTTTAAATCATTACATTCGGCTCTAGAAGTTGAAGAAATATTAAAAAAAGAAGGTACAACTTTAGTTGTAGTAAACTCAGTTTGTGGTTGCGCGGCAGGTACAGCGCGCCCAGGCGCAGTTCTTTCTTTACAATATGATAAAATACCTTCTAATTTAGCAACGGTATTTGCAGGAGTAGATGTTGAAGCTACAGCAACTGCTCGTGAAAACATGATTCCATTTCCACCTTCATCACCTGCAATTGCTTTATTTAAAGATGGTGTTTTAGTTCATATGCTGGAACGTCACCATATAGAAGGTAGATCTGCTGAAGTAATTGCTTCAAATTTAGCAGGAGCTTATGAAGAGCATTGTTAAATTATTATTTCTTTTGAAATGATAAAAACCATAACATATAT
The DNA here is from genome assembly GCF_041562875.1 of Lutibacter sp. Taxonomy (GTDB): domain Bacteria; phylum Bacteroidota; class Bacteroidia; order Flavobacteriales; family Flavobacteriaceae; genus Lutibacter. The sequence goes on from NZ_JBFFOE010000011.1 coordinate 30,820, forward strand.
TTTAAAAACGATTGCTCTAGTAGCAATCGTTTTTAGTTGTACAAATACCGCTGAAACTACACAAGAAAGTGAAAAGGCTGAATTGACCATTTTACAAGAAGAAATTGAACAATTAATTGCCACTGAAATTTGTAATGAAAATGCCAATTGTGATTTTATTGCCTTTGGAAGTAAACCCTGCGGAGGACCTTGGAGTTATTTAGTTTACAGCACTTCAATTAATATTGATTTACTAAAGGAAAAGGTAGATACCTATAATAAAAATGAAACCGCATATAATATAAAATGGAGTATTGTTTCAGATTGTATGGCAAGTGTTCCTCCAACAAGTGTTCAATGCATAAATGGAGAGTGTATAGCTATTTACTAAAATTGTAACTATTCATTACAAAATTACGTCAACCTGAACTTAATTTAGGTTCTCATAATAACCCTCATTCAAAATAGTGAGATTTTGAAATAAATTCAGAATAACATCCTTATTATTTTCTTTAAATTTATGTATTTTTAAAAAATGAATAAACAGCAAATAATTTTAACTACAGAAGCATTTGTAAAAGCAACTTTAGAAAATGCAGAAGGCGGTCACGACTGGTTTCACATTTTACGCGTTTGGAACAATGCCAAATTAATTTCAAAAAATGAAAATGTTGATAGTTTCATAATTGAACTTGGAGCGCTATTACATGATATTGCTGATTCAAAATTTCACAATGGCGATGAAACTATAGGCCCAAAAATTGCACGTGAATTTTTAGAAAAACAGCGAGTTGAAGAATCAGTAATAATTCATATTGAAAATATAATTACAAACATTTCTTATAAAGGTGGAAATTTTAGTCAAAAATTTACTTCTCCAGAACTAGAAGTTATACAAGATGCAGATAGATTAGATGCTATTGGTGCCGTTGGTATTGCACGTTGTTTTAACTATGGTGGTTTTAAAAATAGGCCTTTATACAGTCCTGAAATTTCTCCAAAATTAAATCAAACTAAAGAGGAATATAAAAACTCTAAAGCGCCAACAATTAATCATTTTTACGAAAAATTATTGTTGTTAAAGGATAGAATGAATACTGAAACGGGTAAAAAAATAGCAGAAGAACGCCATAATTATATGGAAACTTTTCTTCAGCAATTTTATAATGAATGGAATGGTGAAAAGTAAAAAAAATCAGATTGCAACAGCGTGTTTTCTTCTACATATCAATTAAAATATTTTTGCATTAGTAACAGTAATAATTTTCCATCAATAGGTTTTGAAATATAATCATTACATCCTACAGATAAAGCTTTTTCTCTATCCCCCGCAAGTCCATAGGCCGTTTGAGCAATAATAATAACATCTTTATTAAATTGTCTTATTTGTTGAGTGGCGCTATAGCCGTCCATTACTGGCATTTTTATATCCATCAATATCAGGTCAATATCCGGATTATTTCGGCAAGCTTCAATAGCTTCAAGCCCATTCATCACTTTAATAATTTCACTACTTATATTTTCAACAGTGATGCCAATTAACGAACTGGAAGTTTCATCATCTTCAACAATTAAAATTTTTAACCCAACAACTTCAGAAGAATCATACTTACCTGTTTCATTTAATATTATCTCATTATCAATACTAATTTTTTCTTTTTGTTCAGCATTATAAGGTAAGGTAAAATAAAAAGTGCTTCCTTTTCCTTCTTGGCTTTCAACCCATATTTTACCGCCAAGTGTTTCTACATAAGCTTTAGTAATTGACAAGCCTAATCCCGCACCTTGATGCGCCATTTTATCAGAAATATCAGCCTGAATAAACCGTTCAAAAATTGCTTCCTGTCGATCTTTAGGAATTCCAATTCCAGTATCTTTCACATAAAATTCAAGACTACTTCCATTTTTATGATAACCCAATTCTATTGAGCCTTCAATAGAATATTTAATAGCATTTTTAACAAGATTTGTTAAAATGGCAAATAATTTCTCTCGGTCGGTTTTTATGATAGTTTCTTTTGACGGTAGTTCGTTTTTATATAAGAGTGTTAAACCTTTGGTTTCAACTTCAGGCTTAAAAAAAGTATAAATATATTCTATTTGTTCATTTACATTTGATTCAATCAAATTAACTTCCATTAAACCAGCTTCAATTTTTGAAATATCCACAATATCATTGATGATATTAAGCATTCTGGCACCACTTTTCTCAATTATCTCTATGAATTTTTGTTGCTGGTCACCTGTCAGGTTAGGGTTTTTAAGTAGTCCTGAAAAACCTAAAATCCCATTCATTGGTGTGCGAATTTCGTGACTCATATTGGAAAGGAATGCTGATTTTAAACGATCACTTTCTTCTGCTTTTTCTTTAGCTTTAATTAATTCTATTTCTTTTTCCTTGACCTTTGTAATATTCCGAATCACTCCAATCAAATATCTATTACCATTATCATCTATAAATCTTGTCTTACGGGTTGAAATTGTTATTGTTTTGCTCCCTTTAGTTGTAAGTAATTCTTCATTTATATTTTCATTTCCATCTTTTAATACTTGCCTATCAATTTTTAAAAAGTTTTCCCGTTCTTCAGGCAACACATCTTCAGCTAGTGTTTTTCCAATTATTTCATTTTTAGATAATCCAAATATTTTACAAAAAGCTTCATTAACAATAAGCAGCCTACTATGTTCGTCTTTCACGAATATAGGATCTCCAATATTGTTAATTATATTATCAAGATATTTTTCACTTTCCTCTGCTTGATCTTTGGCTTTAATAAGTTCAAACTCGGTTTTCTTAAGTTTTGTAATATCTCTGGCTATTGATGTTATTTTAACTATTTGATTATTGTTTCGCTCAATATGAATATTCCAAGAGACATTTAATACTTTCCCTTTTTTACTAATTGTTTTATTTTCAAAATGGAAATTGCTCTCACTTGAATTTAACCATTCTGAAAATTTATTCATGGTATATTCTCTATCGTCACTGTTTACAAAATCAAATGCCGATTTCCCAATACAATCTTTGGGTTCTAGCTCAAAAAAATCTATTGAAGCTTTACTTACGAATAAGAATTTTCCTTCACCATCAACTATAGTAATTAGGTCACTAGTTGTTTCTACAACATCTTTGTATTCTTTTTCGCTTTCTTTAGCTTTTACTTTAGCAACTCTAACTTTATAACGTAATAAACCAATAAATATAATTAATACTAAAATTAATAATAATGCTGAATAAATTCCATTTTTCAACCATTGTGGAAACACCTCGATTGAGCCAACTTTACCATGTGACCATTTTTGTCGCGCAATATTAAAAACAGAATTTCTATCGTGTTTCCAATTATGAAAGTATTCGTCTAAAAATTTTAGTAATTCACCATTTGTGTCTTTTTTTACAGTAAAAAAGATATCAAAAGGATTAAAAATGATTCCACTTGAACGAAGTTTATATTCTTTAAATTTAGGAGCTCCAAATGTGTTATTTACAACACCCGCATCAACTTTTTTAGATGAAATTAAATTAAATACTTCTTCAAAATCGGTAGTTTCAATAAACTCACAATTTATTGTAAGCTTGGAAGTAAGTTGCTTTAAATAGGCTCCGCTAAAATCACTTTTCATTATAGCAATTGTTTTGCCTTCTAAATCCAGTATTCCATTAATCTCAGAATTAGGAATTACATAAACTTCACCCCAAACGGTTAATAAGGGTGTGTTTGAATAATCCATGAATTTTGAACGCTCTTCAGTAAAAGCAACACTCGTGAGTATATCAACTTCCCCATTTTTAATACGCTGAAGTCCTTCATCCCAAGAACCATAAACGTAAACAAACTTTTTATTTTCCTTTTCAGCAATTTCATTTAAAGCTTCAACATAGAATCCTTTAATCTTACCATCAGTATCTTGAAAAATTCCAGGATAAAAATTAAACGCTCCTACTTTAACAACTTCCTGTGCGTTTATATTTGTAATTATTATTAGAAAAAAAAATATTATATTTTTCATATATCAAATTGAATAAAAAGGAGATGGTTTTTGTTAAATTCCATCTCTAAAAACTAATTTTAGCAATTTCGTTTTTACAAATATAAATTTATGAAATTTATGACTAAAACTTGTGACAATTATCATAATAAGTGGAATCCAATAAAGACTAAAAATTGATTATGAATTGTTTAAAATAAAAAAACATAGAAGATGACGACTAGTTTTTGCAAACTTATCTTCAGTAGTTTTTACGGAATGGGATGGGAATTTGTATCTTTTTTAATTTATCCTAACACTATAAATAAATGTTAAAAATTTAAAATAATTTATTTCAATTAATAGTTTTCTTATCTTTCATCACTTTTTAATGAGAGTTTAAATATAGATTAACCTAAGAAATTTAATGGGCGCTTATAAATTTTTAACATTTTCTTTTTTCCTTACTAGTTCTTTGATTTTTTCTCAAACTAGTATTCATCATAATGTAAGTGAAGGTGAAAGCATTTATGCTATAGCTAAAAAATACGATGTGAAAGAAACTGAAATTTATGAATTAAACCCTAGAGTTAAAGGAAAGTTATTACAATTAAATACCGTATTACAAATTCCAAGAAAGCAAGACAATATTGAAGAAATAGAGATAAATACTTCTAACAATGACTCAACTATAGCTCAAAAACATGTAGTTGTATCTAGGGAAACTTTATCTAAAATTTCAAAAAAATATGGAATTTCAATTAAAGAACTAGAGCGTTTAAATCCTGCTGTTATAAGAACGCTTCCTATAAATTATTTGTTAATTCTTAAAGAAGAAACACCTTCTGTTGAAATTGTCACAAAAGGAATTGAAATAAATCCATCGTTCGAAAATATTGAAGAAGTTTTTGTAGAACCTTCAATAATTCAATTTTTAATAGAAACCGTTTCAAAAAATTTAGGAACTAGGTATAGAATTGGTGGAACTAGTATAAAAGGATTTGATTGTTCTGGATTAATTTTTAATGCTTTTAAAGAAATAAATATAACGCTACCTAGATCCTCTAATCAACAATCTAAAATGGGGACAAAAAAAGATAAGTCTCAAGCACAAAAAGGCGATTTAATATTTTTTGCAACCAGAGGAAAAGGAATTATTAACCACGTTGGTATGATTACTGAAATTGTTGAAGATGAAATAATATTTATACATTCTTCAACTCATTCAGGTGTTATTATTTCATCTATGAAAGAGCCCTACTATTCTAAAAGATATATACAAATAAATAATGTTTTATAAAAAATGCAGTTATTCAAACGTTTTTAAAGAACGTTTGAATAACTGCAAATTATTTTGTTTAAGCTAAATTTAAAATTCTAAATCTGCAACTAAATCAAACTCATCATAAATAGCTTTGTCTTTTAAATTATCAAAAAAGCTAGTTGACCCATATTTAACATCGTATTTTGTTCTGTCTATTTTTAATGAAGCATTTGCTTTATTTCCATAAACCGAAAGATCAAATGTAACAGTATTTGTAATTCCTTTTATTGTTAAATCTCCTATAACTTTATAAGAGTTTTTACCTGTAGATTTTACTTTTTTAAAGATTAAAATTGCAGTTGGATTTTTTTCAACACCAAAAAAATCATCCGATTTTAAATGACCTTCTAATTTACCTTTATATTCTCCTTCTAAATCTGTATTAGTGATTGTAGCCATATTAATTGTAAACTCTCCATCTGTTAATTTATCATCAGTAAATGTTAAAGATCCTGATTTTAAATTGATTGTTCCTTGGTGTGAACCAGTTACTTTGTAACCTTTCCAAGCTATTTTACTATTTTCTATTATAATTTCTTTTTTCACTTCTTTTAGTGTTGTGAAAGAAAATGTAATTAGCGCAACTATTGATACAACTCCTAAACTTTTAATTGATTTTTTCATTATTTATTGTTTAAATATTATGATACAAATGTATATAACAATGCTTGAAAAGAAAATAAGGTAGATTATGAAATGGTGTTAATCTAGTTTAACATTTATTGTTCTAAAATAAGTTGACTTTTAATTTTACTTAAAAATTCTTTGGTAATTCCAAGGTATGAAGCAACCATATATTGGGGAATACGCTGTTCTACTGTTGGGTACAATTCTTTAAAGTTAAGATATCTCTCTTTTGCTGTAAGGCTAAAATTTTTTATAATTCGTTTTTGTGAAGCTGCAAGCGCTTTTTCTATAATTTTCCTAAAAAAACGTTCTAATTTTGGAATTTTAATATACAGATCTTCTTTATCATCATAAGAAAATTGAATAAGTTCTGTGTTTTCGAGACATTGAACATTAAAATCTGCAGGTGTTTGTGTAATGAAACTTCCCATATCAGATGTCCACCAATCTTCAATTGCAAACATTGCAATATGCTCTTGTCCGCTATCATCCACATAAAATGTTTTTGTACAACCTGAAATAATGAAACATTCATGTTTACAGATATCTCCTTGTTGAACAATGTATTGTCCTTTTAAATATTTTCTATGATTAACTTTTGAAAGTAAAAATGACTCTTCCTCTTCAGTTAAACTGATATATTTATTTATATAATTTAATAACTGGTTGACTGATTTCATTTTAGATTTTAAGTGTATATCTTACTTTTATTTGTTGTTTTTTATTCAAAATTAGGTTTACGTTTTTCTAAAAAAGCTGTGGTACCTTCTTCAAAATCATTGGTATTAAAACTAACTCCAAATTGCTCTATTTCAACGGCAAAACCATTTATACAATTGGTATAATTTGCATTTATAGCTTTTATAGCTGCAGCAATTGCAGTTGAAGAGTTTCGTATTATTTTACTCGCTAATTTTTCACACAAAGGTAATAATTCTTCTTGCTCAACTACATAATTTACTAATCCCCATTCTTTGGCTTCTTCTGCTGAAATCATGCCTGCTGTCATAATCATTTCCATGGCTTTTCCTTTACCAACTAATTGCGGCAAGCGTTGTGTACCACCATAACCAGGAATTAAACCTAAAGAAACTTCTGGTAAACCCATTTTTGCATTTGTGCTCGCAATTCTAAAATGTGCAGCCATTGCTAATTCCAAACCTCCACCTAAAGCAAAACCATTTACAGCAGCAATAACAGGTGTACTTAAATTTTGAACAAAATCAAACAGTAATTCTTGTCCTTTTCTTGCTAGTTCAGTTCCTTCTTCAATACTATAATTTGCAAATTCAGAAATATCAGCACCTGCAACAAATGCTTTTTCACCACTTCCTGTAATAATAATTGCTTTTACAGAAGTATTTAAATCCAAAGCTTTAAAAGCATCGTGTAATTCTGCAATTGTGTTTTTGTTTAATGCATTTAATTTAGCTGGTCTGTTTATGGTAATTACGGCTAAATTCTCTTTTAATTCTACTAATATATTTTCGAAATTCATATCATTATTTTTTAGGTAATACTATTTTAAAAACGGTTCCTTTATATAATTGTGTTGTAAATGTTATAGTTCCATTATAGGCTTCAACAATATTTTTAACCATTGGCAGTCCTAAACCCATTCCGCTTGATTTTGTGGTAAATTTAGGTTCAAATACGCGCTCTTTATCTTCATCAGAAATTCCATTTCCATTATCTGCAACTACAATAATAACATTTCCATTATCTTGTTCAACAGAAACTTCAATTTTTTTATTTTCAACTTCTTCTAAAGCATGCGTAGCATTTTTAACTAAATTAGTCATAATCCTAATCAACTGTGTTTTATCTAACTCGGCAATAATAATTTCTTGTTTTGGGAAATAAGAAATATAATCTTCTGAAAAAATATCAATAGAATGTTTTACAACTTCAACCACATTTAACGCTTCACATTTTTGAGTTGGCATTTTAGCAAAATCTGAAAATGCCGATGCAATTAAACTCATTGTGTCTATTTGTTGAATTAACGTTTTACTATATTCATTAATTTTATCATAAATTTTTGGGTCATTGGCATCAAATCTTCTCTGAAAACTTTGTACTGTCAATCGCATTGGTGTTAATGGATTTTTAATTTCATGAGCCACTTGTTTTGCCATTTCTCGCCAAGCTTGTTCACGTTCTCCTTTTGCTAATTTCACTGCGCTTTCTTCAAGCTCATTAACCATATTGTTGTATGCGTTTACAAGGGTGAAAATTTCAGCACTAGGATTTTTTAGAATAATTTTTTCATTGCGTTTTGTTAAACTTGTTTGCCTCATTTTATCAGTAACAGCCTTAATATTTCTAGTGATATAACTTGAAATAAAATAAGCCAAACCAATGGCAATTAAAAACATTAAAAAATATACAAAACCCATTCTAACCAAAAACTCCTCTAAATCTTTGTCTTGCACTGTATTATCTTGCACATATTGCAAATTTAATATTCCAATTGGCTTAAACTTATTATCTGTTATATAAGAATATGAAGATTGAAAATCATTTCCTTTTATGGTTTTTGTATTTATATAATGATGTTCAAAATTATTAGCAATTTTTTTTAAAGTGATGTCAGACAATACATCAGGAGCATCACTTTTTACAAAACCTGAATGGGAACTTTTAACTCTATTTCCTTCTAAATCGTAGATATTTATTTCTAATTTTTCAATTTCAGAAATTTCATAAATTTTATCCTTAAAAATTGCTGCTAATTTCTCGGTTACTAACGGATATGAGTTTTGAGATGAGTTTAACCAAAAATTAATAGCTGCTTTTACTGATTCTTCTTTTCTGTCTAACCTTCCTTTATTGTATTCTTCGGTTTGTTCTTTGTATTGATAAATAGTAACTACTGCAATTAAAACAGAAGCTATTAATACCAACAAAATCATGGATAAAAATATTCGAATTCGTAAAGAAAGTTGTGTTAATTTCATCTGATTAAATTTATAATTTTTTAGTTGTCAGATGATTTTTACACGGAAAGAATTTTGAAAGATATTTAAATTTTTTGATGTTCATTTCATGCTTTAATTTGAAGTAAATATAGGTAATAAATTTAATGCTATATCTTACAATAAATATACCAAGAAAATTATTTAAATTTTATTTTAAACCAAATAAGTAATAACGCTAAAAAAGCTGTAATTGAATTTGCAATTATCATGGATAAACTTTTTAAATGAATACCATACACTAACCATAGTATAATTCCAACAAAAAATACTAAATACATAGTTAACGATAAACTATCTGCTGATTTAGATTTCCAAGTTTTATATACTTGCGGAATAAAAGAAGCTGTTGTTAAAAGAGCCGCTAGCAAACCTATTATTTCATAGTTGTCTATCATTTATTTTAATTTCAGTTTTTTAGTTATTTATCATTCCTGCTTTGGCAGGAATGATAAATAATACTTAATTAACCTACAATATTTACTATTTTACCTGGAACTACAATCACTTGTTTAGGTGTGCGCCCATCTAATTGTGCCTGCGTTTTTTCATGCGCCATAACAGCAGCTTCAATTTCTTCTTTGCTCAAATTTAATGGTAATCCCATTGTGAAACGCATTTTTCCATTAAATGAGATTGGGTATTCTTTACTGCTTTCCACTAAATATTTTGCTTCAAATATTGGAAAATCAACTGTTGAAACTGATTCAGAATGACCTAAGTTTTTCCATAATTCTTCAGCAATGTGTGGTGCGTAAGGTTCCATAATTATGGCTAAAGGTTCTAAAATTGCACGTTTATTACATTTTAACGCTGTTAATTCATTTACAGCAATCATAAATGTTGAAACCGATGTGTTGAAAGAAAAATTTGCAATATCTTCTTCAACCTTTTTTATAGTTTTATGTAACGTTTTTAATTCTTCTTTTGTTGGTTCTTCATCAGAAACTGAAAAAGCATCATTTACAATATATAATTTCCATAATTTTTTCAAGAAGTTGTAAACACCAGAAATTCCTGAGGTTTTCCATGGTTTAGATTGCTCTAATGGGCCTAAAAACATTTCAAATAAACGTAAACTATCTGCTCCATATTCTTCACAAATTTGATCAGGATTTACAACGTTGTACTTAGATTTTGACATTTTTTCAACCTCTCTCCCAACAATATATTTATCATCTTCTAAAATAAATTCAGCGTCCTTATATTCAACTCTCCAGTTTTTAAAAGCTTCAATATCTAACTCATCATGAGCATTCACAAAAGAAACATCTGCGTGAATTGGTGTAAAACCTGTCCACTCTATTTTAGGAGCATTTTCAATTTCACAAGCGCTCAATAAATCAATAGTTGTTTTTATTGCTTCAGTTTTTTTATTGGCTCCCATAGAACTTCTTTCCTTAATGATGTTTTCCATTAAGTTTTTGCTAACAAAAATTGTTTTCTTAGCTAAATCTGTTCCATTTCCTTCTCCAAATTCCCATCTATAAACAAATGCACTAGTTCCTGTAATCATTCCTTGATTAATCAGCTTCTTTGCATATTCGTCAACTGGAACAATTCCTTTATCAAACAAGAATTTTTGCCAAAAACGTGAGTATAATAAGTGTCCGGTAGCATGTTCGCTTCCTCCAATATATAAATCTACATCTTGCCAATAGTTTACCGCTTCTTTACTTACAAACTCCTCCGTATTTTCAGAATCCATATAACGGTTAAAATAAGACGAACTCCCCGCCCAACCTGGCATTGTATTTAACTCTAATGGAAAAACAGTTTTATTATCAATCAAATTATTTGAAACTACTTTATTTGTTTTTGTATTCCAAGCCCAAGTTGTAGCATTCCCTAATGGTGGTTTTCCATCTTCAGTAGGTAAATATTTCTCAACTTCTGGTAATACAATTGGCAAATGCTTTACATCAATCATTTGAGGTAATCCATTTTTATAATATACCGGAAAAGGTTCTCCCCAATAACGCTGACGACTAAAAACAGCATCACGTAAACGGTAATTTATTTTACCATACCCAAAGCCACGTTCTTCAATTTCATGAATAATACGTTTCATGGCTTTTTTATAAGGCAATCCACTTAAAAAATCTGAATTTGAGATGATTGAATTGTCTTTATCTGTATTTGCTTCTTCAGAAATATCAACTCCTTCAAATATATTTGGTATTTCTATGTTGAAGTTTTTAGCGAAATCATAATCGCGTTGATCACCACAAGGGACCGCCATAACAGCACCGGTTCCGTAATTTGCTAATACATAATCACCAATCCAAATTTGAACTTTTTTACCCGTAAACGGATGCAATGCATATGCGCCTGTAAAAACACCTGAAATTGTTTTTACATCAGCCATTCGTTCTAATTCACTACGCTTTGAAGTTTTTTTAATATAGGCTTCAATTGCTTCTTTTTGCGCTTCCGTTGTAATTTTAGAGACTAGTTCATGTTCTGGAGCCAGCGTCATAAAACTTACTCCAAAAATAGTATCGGGACGTGTTGTAAAAACGTCTATTTTTAATTCTGTATCTGGTGCTGAAGTTTCTTTTTCTTCCTTAGATTTAGGTGCTTTTGGAAATTGTAAGGCATTGTCTATTTTATAAGAAACCGCAACTGAATTTTCTAAAACCTCATCAGAAGAAAACCGAAGTACACTAAAACCTTCATTTTCAAAATAAGCAGTTCTTGCTTCTTCATCTTCTTTTCCAGAAAATTCAACAATTGTATTTTTTGCTAAACATACAAAATCTACTAAAAAAGTACCAATGGTATACTTCGTTCTAAATTTTGAAGCTCCTTTTTTCTTTCTTAAAACATCCCATAATTCTGCTTCAGCTTTTGAAGGATTCGAACGTTTTACTTTCAGCGCTTCAATTTCTTTAAAAGATAAATTTATTTTCTTGCTATCCGTGTTTCCAGCCGACAAAACTTTAAATGAAACCATTGCACCTTCTGAACGACCAATCCAATTGGTTTGAGAATCTTTTAATGGTTGTGGCCAATCTATTTTAGCCATTCCATCTAATAAACGTTGTGCATATGCAGTAATTCTCATACTCCACTGCATCATTTTTTTACGAATAACGGTATGCCCTCCACGTTCTGAAACACCATTTACAATTTCGTCATTTGCTAAAACAGTTCCTAAATCTGGACACCAATTTACTTCAGTTTCAGATAAAAATGTTAAACGATATTGTAACAGTATTTTTTGTCTTTCTTCTTCTGAATAGTTTTTCCAGTCTTTTGAAGTGAAAATTGAAATATCATCATCACAAGCTGCTTTAACATTGCTATTTCCTTCAACTTCAAAAATTGAAATTAAAGTTGAAATATCTTCCGATTTATCGCTTGTTTTATTGTACCAAGAATTAAATAGTAACGTAAAAATCCACTGAGTCCATTTATAATAAGATGGATCAGAAGTTCTTACTTCACGAGACCAATCGAATGAAAAACCTATTTGATCTAATTGCTTTCTGTATGTTTTAATATTAGCTTCGGTAGTAATTGCTGGATGTTGCCCAGTTTGAATAGCGTATTGCTCAGCAGGTAAACCAAAGGAATCATATCCCTGAGGGTGAAGTACATTAAAACCTTTGTGACGTTTATAACGCGCATAAATATCTGATGCAATATAACCAAGTGGATGCCCAACATGTAAACCAGCTCCTGAAGGATACGGAAACATATCTAACACATAATATTTTGGCTTATCTGAATTATTTTCAGCTTTAAATGTTTGGTTTTCGGCCCAAAACTTTTGCCAATTCTTTTCAATCTCTTTAAAGTTATATTCCATCGGTACTTATTCCATTTTTAAAAGCGCAAAGTTACATTTTATATAGAAAACTATAAAGCCTATTTTGAAGTTGTTTATTTTTGTAACTTCGGAATGAATCTTATTCACACTAATTAATAATGTCAAATGAAATTGGATTGGTACTTTCGGCTGGTGGCGTTAGACCTATTGCTCATATTAGATTGATAAAAGTATTGCTTGAAAATGATATTATACCTACAGAAGTTACAGAAACAAGTGCTGGAGCTTTAGTTACTGCCTTGTATGCATCAGGCTACTCTCCAGAAGAAATGCTTCATTTTTTTGAACAAACTCCTTTGTTAAAATTATCGCTGTATGCCTATCATAAACCAGAAATTATGGAAAGTGATAAATACACCTATTTTTTTAAAGAATTTTTTCCTAATGATTCTTTCGAAAGTTTAAAATATCCATAAACAGTAACTGCTACCAACTTAATAATTAAGGAGAATTAGCCTATTTTAATTCGGGTGAATTAATAACTTCTTCAGCCATGACACCCGTTTTTTTTACCAGTTGAAATCAATGGGAACGTATATTCTGATGGCGGAATTTTAAATAACTTTCCTATAGAACCTTTACAAGATAAATTTAAAAATATTATTGGAAGCTTTGTAAATCCTATTTCTATTATTGACAAGACTGAAATTAATTCTTTATTAAAACTTTTGTATAGAGTTTATCATATTAGTTTAGACGCTAATAATGTTAAAAAAATTAAAAAATGTAATGATGTGTTTTCACACCCAAATATTGAAAAAATTGGAGTTTTAGATTCCAAAATTATTCATAAACCTTATCAAATGGGATATGATTTCGCGAAAATTGAAATTAAAAAAAATTTAAAATCTTTAATTTAGATTCCTTTCCACTATAGTATAATTTCTACTTTTGCACTATAAAATGATAAAATAAAACCTCTTTGTTTCTGTGGAATTCGTACTTTTCGCATTTAAATAAAACCTAAAAAGTTGAGTAAAAATAATTACAAAGCACATTTAGCATTATTAGGAGCCAATGTGATTTATGGTGTAAACCATATTGTAGCCAAAGGTGTAATGCCCGCTAAAATTGGACCTTCAGCATTTGTTTTTTTAAGAATTTTAGGCGCTGGACTTTTATTCTGGATTATAAAATCATTTATTAAAGAGAAAATCGAAAAAAAAGATTTTCGAATAATAATTCTTGGTGGTTTATTTGGAGTTACCTCTAATCAATTATTGTTTTTTCATGGATTAAGCTTAACATCTCCTATTGATGCTTCCATAATAATTACGGCTGTGCCTGTAATGGTTTTAATTTTTAGCACATTTTTATTAAAAGAAAAAATTACCTCAAATAAATTAATTGGTATCACAATTGGTGGTGCTGGTGCTATTCTTTTAATTTTATATGGTAATAAATCAGGTGGAACAAGCTCTATTTTAGGGAATATATTTGTGTTTGTAAATGCGTGTTCATATGCCTTATATATGGTTATAATTAAACCATTAATGAAAAAATACAAGCCTATTACCGTAATTAGCTGGGTGTTTTTATTTGGATTTCTATTTATGTTCCCAATTGGGATTCAAGATGTTTTAACTACTAATTTTGAAGCATTTAACTTAAATACATATTTAACAGTCGCCTTTGTTGTTATTGGAACTACTTTTTTAGCCTACTTATTTAATATTTATGCATTAAGTAAGGTTGCCCCTTCAATTAGCGGAAGTTATATTTATTTACAACCTGTTGTAAGTTTTATAATGGTTAGCTTTTATGCTTTTGCTTTAGGTCATAATGAATATGCTCAAGATATTAATTTTATAAAAATATTAAGTTGTATAATGGTTGTTATTGGAGTATATATGATTAGTAGAAAACCGAAAGTAAAACTAATCTAACCCTCTTGCCATCTTTTCTTGTGGCAATAAACAATTATAAATAATTGCATTCATTGGAGTTGGAATTCCCAATTCTTTTCCCATTTTTACAATAGTTCCGTTTTGTGACTCTAATTCCGAAGGTTTGCCTTGCATTATATCGCGTTGTAATGATGACGTTGTATCATAGGGTTGTGATTCAATAATTTGGAATTGTTTTTCAATAATATCCTTATGCAAATTAACTCCTTTAGCTTTTGCAACATTTACAATTTCTTTGGCAGTTTTATACATTATTTTTTTTATTTCATCTGAAGCAATCATTTCACCAATTGTTGCTCTAGTTAAAGCACCAATTGCACTAATAGTAGTAATAAACAAAAACTTAGTCCATATTTCTTGTTGAAGATTGTTGGATAATTTAGTTGTAATTCCTGCATTTAAAAATATTTTTTCTAACAATTGCGCTCTTTCAGTTTTCTTATTATTTAGCTCACCAAATACAATAGTTGGTTCATAAGAAATATGATTGATAATTCCGTAATCTTCAACTTTGCTAACCACTTTGCATAAACCTCC
>NZ_JBFFOE010000012.1:0-45484 GCF_041562875.1 Lutibacter sp.
CTTTAAATACAATATTTTTACCTACTGCATTTGCTCCTGCTGCTCTACCTCCTTTATTTGAGTGTGTTCCTAAAGGAAAATAGTCAAATTCATTAGTTTGTAAATTTTTAATAGAAACATTATCACCCGCTGCAAACACATTTTTTATAGATGTTTCCATTCTTTCATTCACTATTAACGCACCATTTTCAATATGCTTAGCACCATTTTTAAGTAATAATTCTGTGTTAGGTTTAATCCCAACACTCATAATTACAAAATCGGTTTTTACAGCTTCTTTTCCTTCAATTTTAACTGCTATTATTTTTCCAGTTTCATCTAATTCAAATTCTTTTACAATGCTTGAAGTTAACACGTCTATTCCTTCACTTTTGAAAATTGTTTCAGCAAAATTCGCAAACTTTGACTGCCACATATTTAAAATTTGATGATCACCTTCAATTAATGTCACTTTTTTACCAGCTTCATGTAAATTTTCAGCAACTTCAATACCAATTAAACCAGCTCCAATAATTGTAATATTTTTAGAAGAACTTGCCAAACCTTCCTTCATAATTTTATCAAAATCAACCATTGATCTACATGTTGACCAATTTGTTGCAAATTTTATATTCTTAATAGGAGGCACAATAGATTTTGCTCCTGTTGTAAAAATTAACTTATCGTAACTATAATCGTTGTTTTTAGAATAAACTATTTTTTTATCAGTATCTATATTAATAATTTCCTCATTAATTCTTACATCAATATTAAATCTGTCCTTCATTAATTGTTGATCTACCACAATTAAATCCTTACGGTTTTCAATAATACCAGAAAAAGCATATGGCATACCACATGTAGCATAACTAATATTTTCTCCTTTTTCAAAAAGTAATATTTCTGCATTTTCATTTTCTCTTCTTGCTTTAGCTGCAGCAGAAGGGCCTGCAGACAAACCACCAATTATTATTATTCTTTCCATTTAGTTTTCTTAAATTTTATGCAAATTTTCAACAATTTTATAAGGTACATTGTAATTATTATTACAATAACATTTTTATTTAGCTACTAACTAATTTGTATGTTAAAAAACACTTCATTTTGAATTCAATTATTATTAAAATGATTTAATTGATTCAAATACTATTCAGTACATTTTCTTATATTTGCATTTCTAAAAAACGAAGCGAGAACCTATGTTTAATAATTTAAGTGATAAATTGGATAAAGCCTTTCATATACTGAAAGGACACGGAAAAATTACTGAAGTAAATGTTGCTGAAACACTAAAAGAAGTTCGTAAAGCACTTTTAGATGCCGATGTTAACTTTAAAATAGCGAAAAACTTTACTACTACTGTTAAAGAAAAAGCGTTAGGACAAGATGTATTAACTACATTAAATCCTGGACAATTAATGGTGAAAATCGTAAAAGATGAGTTAACCAATTTAATGGGAGGAGAAACCGTTGGTATAAACCTATCTGGCACACCAACAGTTATTTTAATGTCTGGTTTACAGGGTTCTGGTAAAACAACATTTTCTGGTAAGCTTGCTAATTATTTAAAAACTAAAAAATCCAAACAAGTATTATTAGTTGGTTGTGATGTCTATCGTCCAGCTGCAATAAACCAATTACAAGTTGTTGGAGAACAAATTGGAGTTGAAGTATATGCTGAAGTTGGAAATCAAAATCCGGTTGAAATTTCACAAAATGCTATAAAACATGCAAAAGCTACTGGCAAAAATGTAGTAATTATAGATACTGCAGGTCGTTTAGCTGTTGATGAGCAAATGATGGCTGAAATTTCTAACATCCATAAAGCTGTTAATCCACAAGAAACATTATTTGTTGTGGATTCAATGACAGGACAAGATGCGGTTAATACAGCAAAAGCATTTAATGATATTTTAAATTTTGATGGAGTTATCCTTACAAAATTAGATGGTGACACACGTGGTGGAGCTGCTTTATCTATAAAATCTGTTGTAAACAAACCAATTAAGTTTATTGGTACTGGTGAAAAGATGGAAGCTATTGATATTTTCCATCCAGACCGTATGGCTGAACGTATTTTGGGAATGGGTGATGTTGTTTCTTTAGTAGAACGTGCCCAAGAACAATATGATGAAGAAGAGGCTCGTAAAATTCAAAAGAAAATTGCGAAAAATCAGTTTGGTTTTGATGATTTCTTAAAACAAATTCAGCAAATCAAGAAAATGGGAAACATGAAGGATTTAATGGGTATGATTCCTGGAGCTGGAAAAATGATGAAAGATGTTGATATTGATGACGATGCATTTAAAGGAATTGAAGCCATTATTCATTCAATGACACCAACTGAAAGAAGTGAACCAAATGTAATTAATGCTATGCGAAAAAAGAGAATTGCAAAAGGTTCTGGTACCTCTATACAAGAAGTAAATCAATTGCTAAAACAATTTACTCAAATGAGTAAAATGATGAAAATGATGCAAGGAGGCGGTGGCCGACAAATGATGCAAATGATGAAAGGAATGGGTAAATAAATTACGAAAGGCAAACTAATAAATTTGCCTTTTTTTGTACTTAAAATATTTTTAAAATGATTTTATTAGACGGAAAAAAAACATCAGGAGATTTAAAAATTGAAATTGCTGAATCTGTAAAGCAATTAAAAGATCAAGGTAAAAAAACACCTCATTTAGCTGCAATTTTGGTTGGTACAGATGGAGCAAGCATGACTTATGTGAATGCTAAAGTAAAAGCTTGTGAATTAGTTGGGTTTAATTCAACATTAATTGACCTTCCTGAAAATACTTCTGAAGAAAAACTATTACAGGAAATAGAAAAATTAAATAACGATAATGATATTGATGGTTTTATAGTTCAATTACCATTACCAAAACATATTGATGAACAAAAAGTTTTAATGGCTGTAAATCCAGATAAAGATGTTGATGGATTTCATCCAACAAACGTTGGTAAAATGACATTAGATTTACCTTCTTTTTTACCAGCAACACCGTTTGGTATTTTAGAATTATTAGAACGTTACAATGTTGAAACTTCAGGAAAACACGTTGTTGTTATTGGAAGAAGTCACATTGTTGGTCGTCCAATGAGTATTTTAATGAGTCAAAAACGTAAAGCTGGTGATGCAACAGTTACCGTGGCCCACAGTAGAACAAGAAACTTAAAAGAACTTACATTACAAGCTGATATTATTGTTGCAGCATTAGGTATTCCAGAATTTTTGACTGGAGATATGGTTAAAAATGGTGTTACTATTATTGATGTTGGAATCACAAGAATTGCTGACGCTTCCAAAAAAAGTGGTTACCGTTTGGCTGGTGATGTTCATTTTGAAAGTGTAAGCCCAAAATCCGCTTATATAACTCCTGTTCCTGGTGGCGTTGGACCAATGACAATTGCTATGCTTATGAAAAACACTTTGTTAGCTTGTGAAAGGAAATAAGTATTAAATTTTAATAAATTATTTTTTTAGGGCGTTACCTTTCAGGTCGTGCTATCACTACTCGCTTTTTTATAGTTAAAAATAACTATTAAAAGAGCTCAAACATATCGTTCTATCACTAACGCAACATTCAATGCTTGTTTAAAAATTATTGATTATTTAATAATAGTAATATTATAAATTCCTCAGTTTCAAAAATGTACTAGGAGATTGCCCCATAATAATTTTAAATTGCCTATTAAAATTAGACATATTATTAAAACCGCTTAAAAATGCAACATCTGTAATACTTTTATTTTCATCTTCTAATAAAATTTTACAAGCATTACCAATTCTTATTTCATTTAAAAATTGAAAATACGTTTTATGGGTTACCTTCCTAAAATAACGACAAAAAGCAGCTTTATTCATATTAATTGATTCAGCTACTTTATCTAAACAAATAGATGAATCATTAAAGTTGTTAATTGAATAGTCATACACTTTTTCAAGACGACCTTTTTGCAAACTTATAGAATTTACATAACCTGAACTAGCTATAAAATCGAAACCATTGTCAATTTCTAAAAGATTTAATAAATCAAAAAAAAGTGTTATCCTTTTATAGTTACTGCCTTCATTTATTTCTTTCATTAACTTAAATATCTCCTCATTACTTTTAATATTATTAAAAACCATTCCTCTTTTCCAATTATTAAACAAATTATTTATTGACTTAAATTCTGGAATATTTTTAATCATTGCATTCACAATTTCTACTGAAAAATGAAGAACGTAGGCATCTATAACTTTGTCTGGGTGGTCTTCAGAGTTTAATTTAGGAACAAACATATGTGGTAAATCTGCACATAAAAGAATAAGTGTACCTCCTTGATATGGAATTATTTTATCCCCAACATAAGCTGTTCCTGAATTTTTCACAAAATAAAGGACCTCATATTCTTTATGATGATGCCATAAACTATAGGCCTGAGGGTAAATTCTAGGATGTATAATAAATGACTTTTGTATAGAGTGATTTATTTTATTTAATAATATAGACTTCATAATAAATTAAACTTTTCATTAATACATACCTCCAAAGCAAATATTATATTACAATCTGCAAACAATCTTCTTTTTCACGCTTAAAAATCACAATATCTTTACGAAATCGATTTCGTATAATTATTAACTATAACCAACTAATTGATTTATTGTAAATATAACAAAAAACCATAGATTCCATTAAATATAATACAATGTAGTATTTATTCTATTGAAAGAAAATAAAACATTATTTTATTTTGAAGAAATGATAACCAAACCATCTTTCTAAATAAAGCAAGAATGGTAAAACAAAACCACCAATAAAACAATAGGTTTTAAAATTGGAATTGTACTAATAAAAATTCAGGAAAGACGATTTGATTAAAAATTGTTAAACCTAAATTTATAAGCTCTTATTAAATTCAAAATAAAGGAATTAAAATAAGAATCAAACTAATATTAACCAAATATATAAATTATTATGAGTTTATCAATTCAAGCCCTTTTAGCTTTCTTTCCAATTCTTTTGGCGGGTATTTTACTCGTTGGTTTACGTTGGCCTGCAAAAAGGGCAATGCCAATAGTATTTTTAGCAACATTTATTATTGCTTTATTTGCTTGGGAAATGCCTATTAACAGAATTTTCGCTTCAACACTTCAAGGATTAGGTGTTACAGCTTCAATCTTATGGATAATTTTTGGAGCCATTTTATTATTAAATACATTGAAACATTCGGGCGCTATTAAAGTTATTCGTGCCGGTTTTACAAATATTAGCACAGATAGACGCGTTCAAGTTATTATTATTGCTTGGTTATTTGGAAGTTTTATTGAAGGAGCATCGGGTTTTGGAACACCTGCAGCAATTGCAGCACCTCTATTAGTTGGTTTAGGTTTTCCTGCATTAGCTGCTGTAATTGTGGGTATGATGATACAATCTACGCCAGTATCTTTTGGAGCCGTTGGAACACCAATAGTAATTGGTGTAGATGCTGGTTTAAAAACAAGTGAATTATCAACACAATTACTTCAGGCTGGTACCAGTTGGGATCAATTTTTAATGCTAATTACTTCCGAAGTTGCAATTATTCACGCAATTATTGGAACTTTAATTCCATTGTTTATGTGTATCATGTTAACACGATATTTTGGAAAAAACAAATCTTGGACTGAAGGATTATCTATTGCTCCCTTTGCGATTTTTTCAGGATTAGCGTTTACCATTCCTTATGCATTGACTGGAGTATTTTTAGGCCCAGAATTCCCATCAATTATAGGAGCACTTGTTGGGTTAATAATTGTAGTTACAGCAGCAAAAAAGAAATTTTTAGTACCTAAAGATACTTGGGATTTTGAGCCTTCAGAAAATTGGCCTTCATCTTGGTTAGGAGATATAGAAGTAAAACTAGAAAGATTGGCAGGAAAAACCTCACAATTATCATTAGCAAAAGCATGGCTTCCTTACCTTTTAGTTGCCATATTCTTAGTACTTAGCAGAATTCCTCAGTTAGGTATTAATACCGCTTTAAAATATGTTACACTCACATTCAAAGATATTTTAGGAGAAGTAGGCATTAGCACTTCATTCTCTCCATTATATTTACCTGGTGGTATTATGATTATGGTGGTTTTAATCACTTATTTTTTACACAAAATGAAGACAAAAGAACTAACTCAGGCAATTGGAGAGTCTTCAAAAACCTTAATAGGTGCAGGTTTTGTATTAGTATTTACAATACCTATGGTAAGAATTCTAATTAATTCTGGTGTAAATGAAATGGGGTATTCAAGTATGCCAATTGCTATGGCCGAATGGGTTGCTGCCACCGTTGGAGGAGTTTATCCTGCTTTTGCAGCTTTAGTTGGAGCATTAGGAGCATTTATTGCAGGTTCTAATACAGTTTCAAATATGATGCTCTCCCAATTTCAGTTTTCAACAGCAACTACTTTAGGCTTAACAGGTTCAGTTATGGTTGCTCTTCAAGCTGTAGGAGCTGCTGCAGGAAATATGATCGCTATTCATAATGTAGTAGCGGCCTCAGCAACGGTTGGAATGCTTGGAAGGGAAGGTATTATTTTACGAAGAACTATTTTACCCACCCTATATTATGTTATTTTTGCCGGAATTATTGGTTTAATTATGCTTTATGGAATGGACATTACAGATCAATTAACAGTTTATTTGAATTCATTAAAATAAATTAAAAATGTTAGAGGAAAATTATCAATTATTTTTTAATCAAATTTCTAAAAGAATTAGTTCAGAAAGAATTTTCACAGATAAAGCTAGTACGTTAGCTTATGGAACTGACGCTAGTTTTTATAGATTGATTCCAAAAATTGTAATTCAATCTAAATCTATTGAAGAAATAACTTTTTTGCTTAAAGAAGCTAATAAATTAAACTTACCTGTCACTTTTAGGGCGGCAGGTACTAGTTTATCTGGACAAGCAATTTCAGATTCTATCCTAATTTTAACATCTAAATATTGGACTGATTATGAAGTTCTTGATAATGGAAACAAAATAAAGTTACAACCAGGTGTTATTGGTGCTAAAGCAAATGTACTTTTAAAACCTTTCGGACGTAAAATTGGGCCAGATCCAGCTTCAATAAATTCAGCCATGATTGGCGGTATTGCAGCTAATAATGCCAGTGGAATGTGTTGTGGAACTGCACAAAACTCCTATAAAACATTAGAAAGTTTAAAAATAATATTTTATGATGGTTTTGTACTAGATACAAGTAGTTCTGAAAGTATTGAAGCTTTTAAAAAACATCATGCCAATATATACAATAGTGTTGTTGACATAATAAATGAAACACAAAGCAACCAACAATTAGTAGAACGTATTCATCATAAATATAAAATGAAGAATACGACGGGATATAGTTTAAATGCGCTGGTAGATTACACCAACCCAATTGATGTGATTACACATTTAATGATAGGCTCCGAAGGTACCTTAGGAATGATTGCTGAAATCACATACAATACTGTAGAAGATCACGCTTTTAAAGCAAGTGCATTGATGATTTTTGAAAATATTGAAATGGCGTGCAACGTGGTTTCAATATTAAAGTCTTCACCAGTTGCTGCTGTAGAATTAATGGATAGAGCCAGTTTAAAATCTGTAGAAAATATGGATGGTGTACCAAACTACCTTCCAACATTAAGCTCATGTGCTTCAGCTGTTTTAGTTGAAACTGTAGCACCCAATAAAGAACAATTATTGTCACAAATTATTAAAATTGAAAAAGCAATTCATCACATAGAACCAGAATTACCATTTAAATTTACAGAAGATTCATCATTATACAATCAATATTGGAAAATAAGAAAAGGATTGTTTCCAACGGTTGGCGCCATGAGAAAAATTGGTACAACAGTTATAATTGAAGATATTACATTTCCAGTCCCAAGATTAGCCGCAGGAACTTTAGATTTACAAGCTTTATTTAAAAAATACAACTATAATGAAGCTGTAATTTTTGGTCACGCCTTAGATGGAAATTTACACTTTGTTTTTACGCAAGATTTTGGAATTGCTTCTGAAGTTAAACGATATGAAGCTTTTATGGATGAATTAGCAATTTTGGTTGTTGATACATATGATGGTGCACTAAAATCCGAACATGGTACAGGAAGAAATATGGCGCCTTTTGTAGAAAAGGAATGGGGTTCTGATGCTTATAATTTAATGAAAAAGATTAAACAAATTTTTGATCCAAAAGGAATTATTAATCCTGGAGTAATAATTAATGATGATAAAAATGTTCATTTAAAAAATTTAAAACCATTACCTAAAGCTGATAATCAAATTGATAAATGTATAGAATGTGGTTTTTGTGAACCTTACTGCGTTTCAAACAATATTGGTTTTTCTCCTCGACAACGAATTGTTTTACATAGAGAAATGAGCCGATTGGAAGCGGAAGGCTTTTCAAAAGAAGCAAAAGAATTTGAAAAATCCTTTGAATATGGTTTTGACTCCATGTGTGCTACAGATGGTTTGTGCAAGCTGGCCTGTCCTGTTAAAATTGATACTGGAGATTATGTAAAACGTATTAGGGCTAAAAAGCTATCAGGTAATAAAATTGCTAAAATGGTTGCTAACAATTTAGGCATAACTACAAAAGTTATTCGTGCAGGCTTAAAGGTAAGTCATGCAATTTCAACTATTATTGGAGATAAGAGTTATAATAAATTGGTAGGAGCCGCAACTTCACTTATAGGGCAAAAAGCTGAATGGAATGAATATACCCCTAAAGCAACTCGTATTAAAAAAACAATTCCAGCTCAATTAAAACCAAACGCATTAAAAGTGGTTTATTTTACCAGTTGCATAAACAGAACTATGGGAGCTTCAAACACATATACTGATGAAGATACTGTTTTTAATAGAACTGTTTCAATTTTAAACAAAGCTAATTGCGACATTATATACCCAGAAAATGCTACTGATTTATGTTGTGGTCTGGCTTTTAAATCACAAGGGTTTGCTGAATCCGCAACTTTAGCATCTAATAAATTATACATTAGTTTAAAAAAAGCAAGTAATAATGGAGAGTATCCAATTGTATGTGATATGAGTCCCTGTTCTATGCAAATGAAAGAATCCATGGAAGGTTCTTCATTAAAATTATTTGATATCGTCAATTTTACAACTACCTATTTATTAGATCGTTTAGTTTTTACTCCTGTAAACAAAGAGGTTGCTGTATTCTCTGTATGTAGTTTAAAGAAAATGGGGATTGATGAGCAATTGTATTCAATTGCGAAATTATGTTCTACAAAAGTATATACACCTAAGACTAATTGCTGTGGCTTTGCAGGTAATAAAGGTTTTATGTTTCCTGAACTAAATGAACATGGATTAAGAACCTTAGATGAACAAATTCCTGAAAGCGTAACACAAGGGTATGCAACAAGCAGAACTTGTGAAATAGGATTAAGTAAACACAGCAAAACAGATTTTAAATCAATTGTCAATTTAATTGACTTAGCAACAAAACCAAAAATTAATTAACAAACTTTAAATAATGAAAAATTACATTCTTTTATTTTCCTTTTTAGCACTTTTTTTAGTGCCAAACACTTCTAATTCACAAGAAGAAGAAAAAGTAACTGTTAAAATTAGTGGTCATGTTTGGACCGAAAGCATTTTTGATACAAGACAAACTGTTTCTACCAGAGATGGTGATGTTCTCTTATTTCCTGCCAATGAAGTATTAGATGCAAATGGTGAAGATATCAATGCAAAATCGAATTTCAACATGTTAAATATACACTCAAGAGCTAGACTTAAAATAACTGCTCCAAGCTTTTTAAATGCCAAAGTTTCTGGTTTAATTGAAGCAGATTTTGTTGGATCATCACAGGATCATATTGGGTTATTGCGTTTGAGACATGCAATGGTAAAATTAAATTGGGAAAAAAGCGAATTATTGGCAGGTCAATATTGGCACCCAATGTTTACTACAGATGTCTATCCGCAGGTAGTATCTTGGGGAGCAGCAGTGCCTTATTTTCCTTTGGAAAGAAGCGCCCAAATACGCTATAGTTATGGTGTATCAGCTAATTCTAAATTTTCAATTGCAGTATCTACACAGTTAGATTTTAAATCAACAGGGCCAAAAGGAGCTTCAGCAGATTATATGAGAAATTCTTCAGTACCTGAACTAAATGCAACTTATGTTTTGGGATTGAAATCTAATTTTTTGATTGGTGCTAATGTGGGTTATAAAACACTAAAACCACAATTATCATACACAGTTGGAACATCAACTTACAAATCTGAAGAAAGTATTGGTAGTTATCACTTAAATTTATTTAGTAAAATAAAAATTGATAAAGCAGCTATCAGATTGGGTGCTTTATATGGTCAAAATTTGTACGAATTTGTAATGTTGGGAGGTTATGGTGTTTCTGGAACAAATAGTGAAGGTGAAGATACCTATACAAATATTACAACTGGTAGCTATTGGTTAGATGTTGACTCTGGTTTATTTGGAGAAAAAATTACTTTAGGACTTTTTGCAGGCTATACTAAAAATTATGGATCGGATGATCCTATTACGGGGCCTATTTATGCAAGAGGCGGTATTGACAATAGTTACCGAATTTCACCAAGAATAGTTTATGGAGCAGGTAATGTCAGATTTAGATTTGAAGTATCTCATGATACTGCTGCTTATGGAACTCCAGATGCCAATTACAAAGTTCAAAATACCAATAATGTAAGTAATACAAGATTTGTTTTTGCAACTACATTGCATTTTTAAGCGTAAATTTAAAAACTTACTATAGCTAATTCAAAATAGCAAAATATAGATCATTAAAATATATTCCAAATGAAACGAGCATTACAAATTTTGAAACACAAAGGAATGAAATTAATGGCGAACAGCAACTGTTACCGCTAAAAAATAAAATTTAAACAGATGAAAGTAGGTCTTTTTATACCTTGTTATATTAACCAACTATATCCAAAAGTGGGTATTGCAACTTTAGCGTTATTAGAGAAGTTGGGCGTAGAAGTATATTATCCAATAGGTCAAACTTGTTGTGGGCAGCCACTGGGAAATTCGGGGTATGAAGAGAATGCTAAAGGAGCTTGTCAGGTTTTTGTAGAAAATTTTAAAGAATATGATTATATCGTTGGCCCTTCAGGAAGTTGTATTCATCATATTAAAGAACATTTCGATATTTTAGAGCAAACAGATGCCGTTAAAAATGTGAGGAATAATTCTTACGAATTGTGCGAATTCATTGTCAAAATATTGGGCAAAACAAATTTAGGAGCTTCATTTCCTTATAAAGTTGGGCTGCATAAAAGTTGTCATGGATTAAGAGGTTTAAAATTGGGATCTTGTTCTGAAAGAATGGATGCTTATTATTCCACTGAAGAAGAATTATTAAAAGAAGTTAAAGGAATTGAACTGATGTCTTTAACAAGGAAGGACGAATGTTGTGGTTTTGGAGGAACATTTTCAGTTTTCGAAGAAGCCATATCCGTAAAGATGGGTAAAGACCGTATTCAGGATCATTTAGATAATGGTGTTGAAGTGATAACAGGAGCGGATCATTCTTGTTTAATGCATTTGGATGGGTTATTAAATAGAAATAATCAACCAATAAAAGTAATGCATATTGCCGAAATTTTAAATAGTAGTATTTAGTTATGAGTCATTCCGAAAAAGCAGCAATATTCAACAAAAATGAAGCAAAGGTTAATTGGCATGATAAAGCTTTATGGTTTGTTAGAGAAAAAAGAGATACAGCTGCCCATAAAGTTAAAGGATGGGAGTATTTAAGAGAGTTAGCCTCTGTAATAAAAGCCAATGTATTATCTAATTTAGATAACTATTTAATTGAATTTGAGACCAATGCAGTTAAAAATGGAATTAAAGTTCATTGGGCTTCAAATGCTGAAGAACACAATAAAATTGTTCATAGCATCCTTTCTGAAAATAATGCCACAAAAATTGTTAAAAGTAAGTCAATGCTTACTGAAGAATGCCATTTAAATCCTTATTTAGAATCTAAAGGTATTGAAGTAATTGACACAGATTTAGGAGAACGCATTGTTCAATTAGCCAAAGAAACTCCTAGCCATATTGTCTTACCAGCTATCCATAAAACAAAAGAAGAAGTTGATGAATTGTTTCAAAAACATTTAGGTACAAAACCAAGTAATGGGAATCCTGAATATTTAACTAATGAAGCAAGAAAACATCTTAGAAATAAATTTCTAAACGCTGATGTAGCAATTACAGGTGTAAACTTTGCTATTGCAGAAACAGGAGGGATTGTAGTCTGTACAAATGAAGGAAATGCAGATATGGGAGCACATTTAGCAAAGGTGCATATTGCTTGTATGGGGATTGAAAAAATTATTCCTAAAGAAGAACATTTAGGCATTTTTTTACGTCTTTTAGCACGAAGTGCAACCGGACAACCTATCACAACATATTCTTCACATTTCAATAAACCTACATTAGGAAATGAAATGCACATTGTTATTGTAGATAATGGTAGAACTGAGCAGTTAAGTCGTGAAGATTTTAGATCGTCATTGCATTGTATTCGTTGCGGAGCTTGTATGAATACTTGCCCTATATACAGAAGAAGCGGAGGTCATAGCTATGATGCAACCATTCCAGGACCAATTGGTTCTATTTTATCTCCAGGAAAAGATTTAACAAAACATAGTTCACTTCCTTTTGCCTCTACTTTATGTGGTTCTTGCACAAATGTTTGTCCTGTAAAAATTAATATTCACGAGCAATTATATAAATGGAGACAACTAATAGTAAAAGATGTTAAACAACCACTCATAAAAAAAACAGTATTAAAAATAATGGGTAAGGTTTTAGCGCGACCTAAATTATATGCTATATTTGGAAAATCTGCAAGATGGATGCTTACTTATGCACCTAGATTTATAGTCTATTCTAAGTTGAATGCTTGGGGAAAATCTAGAGAGCTTCCAAAAATTGAAAACGGAAACTTTGATCAATGGTATAAAAACAGAAATAAAAATGGGTAGAGCATCAATTTTAAAGTCGATTAAAGAAAATAAACCAGCATTTATATCAATCCCAGAAATTGATATTGATTTTTTTAAAGAGGAAATAGATTTCTTGGAAACCTTTAAAAATAATGTTGAATTAGTTGGAGGAAATATAACCGAGTTAAGCGAACTGAAACACCTAAATACTGAGATTAAAAATAAATATCCCAAAGCAAAAAGAATTGTTTCGGATATTTCAGCATCCAATTTAGGGACTATTTCAATCACAAAAGAAACTGATCCACACACACTTGAAAATGTGGATTTGGCAATTATAAAAGCAGAATTTGGAATTGTTGAAAATGGATCAGTTTGGATTTCTGAAGATTATTTTCCAATAAGAATATTACCATTTATAACAAATGATTTAGTAATTATTCTATCAAAAAAAGAGTTGTGCTTACATATGCATGATGCCTATAAAATTATTTCTGACAGAGAACGAACTTTTGGTCTTTTTATTTCAGGACCTTCAAAAACCGCCGATATAGAACAATGCTTGGTTATTGGAGCTCAAGGAGCTATGAGCTTAACAATATTCCTTGTTTAAAACTATTTCTATTTAAAAATCTAAGTTATATATCTTTTTTAGAATACTATTTTACCTGTAGAAACTAAAATTTACACTTCTATATTTTTTCGTCCTCTTCCCTATTTACCAAGCCAATAGAAAAAGCAGGTAAACAAACTGCTATATACTCACACTCAGTATCAAACGGATTTGAATATTTAATTTTAACCCCTTTGCTTATTTTAATAGATTGTCCTGCTTCTAAAGTAATAAGTTCTCCATCAATATTTATTTGCTTTTTCCCTCTAATAATATAGGTGTATTCATCAAATTTTGGAGTTTGAAAAGGCTCACTCCAACCTGCAGGGGCAATCATATGTGCCAAACTTAACTCTCCATTTTCAGTAGTATGTCCAAAGTGTTCTTCAATTAACTTTCCATCGGTTGTTGGAATCACAAATGGTGATTTTTGTATTTTATATTTCTTCATAGTTCAAATTTATAAATTATTAATTAAATCCACTACTATTATTTTAAAATCATATTTTATAAAAATCTCATTTTAAATTCGTAAATTAGAGTACTATTTCAACCCTATTCTTAAAATTAATTTTAAAAGTAGTTAAAAATGAAACTAACATTTTTAGGTGGTGCAGGAACAGTAACTGGTTCTAAAACTCTATTAGAAAGCAATTACACTAAAATACTGATAGATTGTGGCTTGTTTCAGGGATTAAAAGAATTACGTTTAAAAAATTGGGAACAACCTCCCATAAATCCCAATGAGTTAAGTTTAGTAATTTTAACTCACGCTCATTTAGACCACTCTGGATATTTACCAATATTAGTAAAAAACGGGTATAAAGGAAAAATATATTGTACGAAGGCGACTAGAGATTTGACCGAAATTATTTTATTAGATAGCGGAAAAATTCAAGAAGAAGATGCCCGAAGAGCTAATAAATATAATTATACAAAGCACAACCCAGCTATACCACTGTATGATATTGAAGATGCTAAAGATGCAATTACTCACTTTGAAACTTTTGAAACCAACAAATGGCATATTATTAATGGTGAAATTAAATTCAAATTTGTAAATAGTGGTCATATATTAGGTAGCGCATTTGTTGTAATAGACATTAAAGGAAAAAATCTTGTCTTTTCAGGTGATATTGGTAGAAAAGAACCAATCCTTTTACCTCAGTACGAATATATTGAGCACGCTGATTATTTGGTAATTGAATCTACTTATGGAAATAGATTGCACAGAAAAATTTCAATTACTGATGAATTACTTAGGTATATAAAACTTACGTATTCAAAAGGAGGAATTTTAGTAATCCCTACATTCTCAGTTGAAAGAGCCCAAGAAATTATTTATTTGCTAAGTCTTTTAAAACGTAAAAATAAGCTACCTGAAATTCCTATTTACTTAGATAGCCCAATGGGTGTAAATGCAACAGAAGTATATTTTAAGTATAACAATTTGCATAAGTTAACACAAGAAGACATAAAAAGTATGATTTCAACTGTCCAGTTAATAAGTGATGTAAATGCTTCCAAGGCTGTTGTAAATGATAAAAACCCTAAAATTGTTTTGGCTGGAAGTGGCATGATTTCAGGCGGAAGAGTTCTACATTATTTAGATAAACTTATTTCTGATGAAAAGAACAGTATTTTAATTGTAGGTTTTCAAGCAGAAGGAACTAGAGGTAGATCTTTAATTTCCGGTGAGTCTGAAATAAAGTTTTTCGGTAAATTTTATAAAGTGAATGCTGAAATATTTAAAATTAACGATTTTTCAGGTCACGCAGATCAGGGTGAATTATTAGACTGGCTGCAACATTTTAAAGCACCTCCAAAACTAACTATTATTAACCATGGAGAGCCGCATCAAAGTCAGGCGCTTAAAGTTAAAATTAAAACAGATTTAAAGTGGGTTTGTACGGTAGCGAAAATGAACAAAGAATACAATTTAGAAAATTAAATTTTCCTAAAATAGCATTTCCTACAAAAAAATGTTAGGATTATTTAAATTAGTATAACAAAAAAAAACGTCTAAAAGTTATTTTTAGACGTTTTTAATTTTATAATTTTTTAGCGTTTTTAACTTTTTGTTTTGTTAAAGCTAACTCTATAACTTCTTTCATTTCAGAAACATATTTAAATGTTAGTCCTGTTAAATAAGATTGCTTAATTTCTTCAACATCTTTTTTATTTTCAACAGAAAGAATTAACTCTTTTATATTTGCTCTTTTTGCAGCTAAAATTTTCTCTTTTATTCCTCCAACAGGCAATACTTTTCCTCTTAGCGTAATTTCGCCTGTCATTGCTAAATGAGCTTTCACTTTTCTTTGAGTAAATACTGATACTAAAGATGTTAACATAGTAATACCTGCACTTGGCCCATCTTTAGGAGTTGCACCCTCTGGAATGTGCATATGTACTTTATATTCTTCTAATACTTTACTATCTATTCCAAAATCACTTGCATTTGCTCTAATGTATTCCATAGCAATTGTAGCTGACTCTTTCATTACATTACCAATATTTCCTGTAATTGTAAGACCTGCTTTCCCTTTTGAAATGATAGATTCAATAAATAAAATATCACCACCAACACTTGTCCACGCCAAGCCAGTTACAACACCCGCAACATCATTACTTTCATATTTATCACGTTCTAAATGTGAAGGCCCTAAAACTTTTTCAATAATTTCATTGGTAATTTTAACTTCATACGTTTCCTCCATTGCAATAGATTTTGCAGCAAAACGAACCATTTTAGCTATTTGTTTCTCTAAACCTCTCACTCCAGATTCTCGTGTATAAGCTTCCACAATTTTTTCTAACTGCTTCTTCCCTATCAATAAATGTTCTTTTGTTAATCCGTGTTCTTTTAATTGCTTTGGTAACAAATGACGCTTTGCAATTTCAACTTTCTCTTCAATTGTATAACCAGAAACATTGATAATTTCCATTCTATCTCTTAAAGCCCAAGGAATCGTTGACAAACTATTTGCTGTTGCTACAAAAAGCACTTTAGAAAGATCATAATCTTTTTCTAAATAATTATCATAAAAAGTAGTGTTTTGTTCAGGATCTAACACTTCTAACATTGCTGAAGATGGGTCTCCACTATGACTAGAAGACGCTAATTTATCAATCTCATCTAGCACAAAAACAGGATTTGAAGTTCCAGCTTTTTTAATGTCTTTTATAATTCTACCTGGCATTGCACCAATATATGTTTTTCTATGTCCTCTAATTTCAGCTTCATCACGAAGACCACCTAAAGACATTCTTACGTATTTTCTTCCTAAAGCTTCGGCAATTGATTTTCCTAAAGAAGTTTTACCAACTCCAGGAGGTCCGTATAAACAAATTATAGGCGATTTCATATCTCCTTTTAATTTTAATACTGCCAAATGCTCAATAATACGCTCTTTAACTTCCTCTAAACCAAAGTGATCTCTATCTAATATTTTTTGAGCACGCTTTAAATCAAATTTATCTTTTGAATATTCATTCCAAGGTAAATCTAACAACAAGTCCAAATAATTTCGTTGAACAGAATATTCAGCGGCTTGCGGATTCATACGTTGCAAACGACCTAATTCCTTATCAAATGTATCTTGAATATCTTCATTCCATTTTTTAGATTTAGACTTTACACGCATTTCCTCCAATTCCTCATCATACGAAACACCACCTAATTCTTCTTGAATTGTTTTTAATTGCTGATGCAAATAATATTCGCGCTGTTGCTGATCCATATCAGAACGTGTTTTAGACTGAATAACATTACGTAATTCTAAACGCTGCAACTCAGCATCCATCTTTTTTAACGTGAGTAAAGCTCTTTCTTTTAAATTTTTAGTTTCTAATAATTCTTGTTTCTCAGCTACTTTTAAATTCATATTAGAAGAAACAAAATTTATTAAAAATGGATTACTCTCAATATTTTTAATAGCAAAAGAAGCTTCTGAAGGTAAATTTGGGTTTTCTTTAATAATTCGAACAGCCATTTCTTTAATAGAATCTATAATAGCTTCAAATTCAGGTTCCTTTTCTTCAGATCTATCTTCAACATGTGCTTTTGTAGTTGCCTGAAAATAAGGCTCTTCTTGCACAAAAGTATCAATCTCAAATTGTTTTTTACCCTGAATAATAACTGTTATATTTCCATCAGGCATTTTAAGCATTCTTAAAATGCGTGCAACAGTTCCCACTTTATGAATATCATTAATTGTAGGGTCTTCTATTCCTTCATTTTTTTGAGCTACAACTCCAATTATTTTATTGCCTTTATTTGCATCTTTAATTAATTGAATTGATTTATCTCTCCCTGCGGTAATTGGAATTACAACACCCGGAAACAATACAGTATTACGCAATGGTAATATTGGTAAAATGTCAGGAATTTCTTCATTATTTATTTCCTCTTCGTCTTCAGGAGTCATTAAAGGTATTAAATCAGCATCTTCATCTAAAATGTGCTGTAATGACATATTGTCTAATTTTAAAAATTTTGAACTACTCATAGATTTTATTTGGTCATTTTGTCATTAAACAATTCTATATCCTAGAAAATATTTAAACAAAAAAAAATTATTAATCTGATTATCAGTGTTATATATTTATAATAAATATATTCTCTTCAATTAAATTTCAATTGTTATGCCAAATAAGATTATATGAAACACTATTTTTTTTAGTAACTTTATATAAAACTGTAACAGTTTATAATTAATAATGTCTTTTAAATAGAAATCAACTTTTGGAAGTACAAATTCAACATAATAATCAACTAGTAGAACGTTGTAAAAAAGGAGATAAAGCTGCTCAATTTACAATCTACAAACAATACTATAAAGCAATGTATAATACTGCTTTTAGAATTGTAAATGATAGTTTTGAAGCGGAAGATATAATGCAGGAATCATTTTTAGCAGCTTTTACAAAACTAGAATCTTTTAGTGAAACTGTAACTTTTGGAGCTTGGCTAAAAAGAATTGTAATTAACAAAAGCCTAACTGCTTTAAAAAATAACAATAGACTAAATACTGTTCCTATAGAGAAAGTAGTAATAAATGAAGTTGAAGAAGAACAACAAGATTATAGCATATTGAAGGTAAGTGAGATTTTAAACAAAGTTTCACAACTAAAAAATAATTATAAAGTGGCTATCACCCTAAACTTAATTGAAGGATATGATTATGAAGAAATAGCTGAAATTATGGATATAAGTTATGAAAATAGCCGAACAACCATTTCAAGAGCAAAAAATAAATTAAGACAACTTTTATCTCAATAAAAATGAAAGATAATTTAGAAAATATATTTAAAAATTTAGAGAATCAGTTTGATATTGAAGAACCAACTATTGGGCATTTTAACAGATTTGAAGCTAAATTAAATAACTCCTCAACTACTAAAAAAAGTTATCGACTATTTTCATATGTTGCATTTGCTGCTTCTGTAGTTTTACTATTTGGTTTTTGGCTTGGTGCTTCGTTTTCAAATAAAGGAATGGAATTAGCTGGAATTTCAACAGAAATGGAAGAAACTCAAAATTATTTTGTTTCAGTTATTAAAACTGAACTTTCTACCATTGAAAATGAACGTAATAGTACTACAGAAAAGCTAATTAATGATACTCTTGAACAGTTAAAAAAATTAGAAACTCAATACACTACACTTACTTTAGAGCTCAAAGAAAGTACTGAAGATAAAAGAATCATTTATGCAATGATTTCAAATTTTCAACAGCGTATTACTATTTTACAAAGCTTATTAGATCAAATTGAAGATGTTAAACAATCAAAAAAACAAAACGATGAAAACTATGTATAAAATACTATTTATTCTTTTTCTTATACCACTTACCATTACGGCAACTGAGAAAAACGGAAAATATACCAAGTCAAAAACAATAAAAAAAGAATTTAAAGTAACTAATGATGCTACATTAAATGTAAATAATAAATATGGAAACATAGTTATTGCCACTTGGAATGAAAACAAAATTATTATTGATGTTACTATTACAACTAATGGAAATAACGAAGAAAAAGTAAAAAAACGCTTAGAACAAATTGATGTAGAATTTAACTCAAATACTAATTATGTTTCTGCTAAAACTATGATTGAAAAAAATTCAAGTTCTTGGAATATTTGGGGAAAAAATAATAATGTGAATATGCAAATAGATTATGTTATTAAAATGCCCGTTGCAAACAATGTAGATTTAAGCAATGATTACGGGTCAATTAGTTTGGATAAGCTTGAAGGAACCTCTAAAATTAATTGTGATTATGGAAAAATAAATATTGGTGAATTATTAAATAGTTCTAATTATATAAATATAGATTATACAAATAAATCAACCATTGAATTTATGAAAGATGGTGAAATTAATGCTGACTATTCTACGCTTCATGTTGAAAAATCTGGAAGAACTAAATTAAATGCCGATTATTCACATATCTCTTTTGGAATGTTGGTTGACTTAAATTACAACTGTGATTATGGTGATTTAAAAATTGAAGATTGTGGAAACTTAACAGGGAATAGTGATTATATGCATACTACAGTAGGTATTTTAAGAGGCTCAGGCGATTTTGATTCAGATTATGGTTCTTTAAAAATAAATGAATTAGGTGAAAATTTTAAAAATCTAAAAGTTGGGTCTTCTTATACAAGCTTGAAATTTGGTTTAAACCCAAATACTTCTTTTAATATTATTGCATCTTTAAATTACGGAGGATTAAAATATGATAATGGGTTTACTTTTAATAAAGAAATAACAAAATCTACTTCAAAGCAATATGAAGGCTATTATAATTCATCTAATTCAGCAAATACTATTACAATAAAATCAAGCTACGGAAGTATAACTTTTACTAACAATTAAAAAATTTAATATGAAACTATTTACAAGTATTTTAGCAATATTAATTGTAATTGCAAACTTAAATGCACAAATGTTTACAAAAAAAATTAAAGGAAATGGTACTATAATTACAAATACAAGAACCGTTTCTGATTATGATAAAGTTGCAGTTGCTGGCTCTTTTGATGTTAAATTATTAAAAGGGAAAGAAGGTATACTTACTGTTAAAGCTGATGAAAATTTAATGGAATACATTATTACTGAAGTAAAAAATGGAGATTTAGAGATTCATATAAAAAAAGGATTTAATATAAGCACCAACAAAACAATAAATATCACCGTACCATTTGAAACTATTAACGCCATATCATTAGCAGGTTCTGGAGATATAACTTCAGAAGATATTATAGATTCTTCAGACTTAACATTAAAATTAGCGGGTTCTGGAAATATGAGTTTAAATGTTTCAACAAAAAATTTAACTACAAGTATTGCAGGCTCAGGGAACATGAGTTTAAAAGGAGACTCTAATGAATTTGAATGTAACATTGCTGGCTCTGGAAACATAAATGGCTATGAGTTGAAAGCTTTAATTGCGAATGCTAAAATTACTGGCTCGGGTACTATTAAAATTAATGCAGTTAATGAAATTCATGCCAAAAGTGCAGGTTCTGGAAATATCTATTATTCTGGAAATCCAAGTATTGAAAAAATATCTTCAGTGGGTTCTGGTTCTGTTAAAAAGAAAAACTAATTTTATTTTATAAAAAATAAAGAGACTATTGTAAAAAGTGACTGAAAATCATTTTGTCATACTGAGCTTGTCGAAGTTCATTTATCCCTATAAATTATAGATATTTCGACAAGCTCAATATGACATTTGTATTCTTTAAAAATGTCTATATTTTTTAGTGATTTCAAAAATGTGTTCTAAAATGCGTTCTTCTTTTTCATCAAACAATTCATTTTTTCGTTTCATTACTATATTTGCAGTCTCATTAGCTTTATTAATTTGATAGGTAGTAAAACCAGCAGCTCCACCCCAACTAAAAGAAGGAATAAAATTTCTAGGAAAATTACTCCCATAAATATTTGAACTTACGCCAATTACAGTTCCCGTATTAAACATCGTATTTATAGCACTTTTAGAATGATCACCCATCATTAAACCACAAAATTGCAATCCTGTTTTATCAAACTTTTCACTTTCATAATTCCACAATCTAACTTCAGCATAGTTGTTTTTTAAATTTGAGTTATTTGTATCTGCTCCTATATTACACCATTCACCAATTACAGAATTCCCTAAATAACCTTCATGCCCTTTACTTGAATTACCAAATAAAACTACATTATTAACTTCTCCTCCTATGGTACATTTAGGGCCCAAAGTTGTAGCTCCATATATTTTTGACCCCATTTTTAAAACTGAATGCTCACCCATTGCAAAAGGTCCACGAATTAAACTTCCTTCCATAACAAGTGCATTTTTACCAATATATATTGGACCAGAACTCGCATTTAAAACAGAAAATAAAATTTCAGCACCTTCTTCAATAAATATATTTTCTTTAGCTAAATATTTAACTCCTTCTGGAATTGGTTGTGATTTTCTTCCTTTAGTAATTAATTCAAAATCATCACTAATTGCCTGATCGTTTAATGAAAATAAATCCCACGTATTTTTAATTTGCAAAAGATCAAAATTGAATTCTTCCCGTTCATAAGTATCCAAATTAACTTCATCTTGATTTTCATTTGTAAAAAATGCAATTACTTCATCATTTTTAAAAATAGCCTGATTCTGTTTTAGATTTTGTACTTTTTCTACTAAAGCTTTTGAAGGGACAAATGAAGCATTAATTAATATATTTTGCTCCATTTCAACCATTGGATATTTTTCTTCTAAATACTCTTCAGTAATAGTACTTGTAGTAAAACCTAATTGTTTTTCCCATTTTTCGCGAATAGTAAGTATTCCTATTCGTATATCGGCAACTGGTCTAGTAAATGTAAAAGGAAGTAACGCATTACGAACCGTACCATCAAATAAAATATAATTCATTCCAAAAATAATTTACACAAATGTACAGCAAGTTTTTTCTTTCTCAAACTTAAAAACAAGGCTGCTTTAAACTATTTTGTTTTTCCTTAAATAAGTATCAATATTATCCGCAGTATCAAAACAAGCGCTAACTGAATTAATTTCAGAGCAATATCGTGAATCTATTGCATGATTTTTACAACCAATAGCATTCATATCAATAGTTTTAAAATTTTCATCAATAGCAATGCACTTATCATATAAAGAAGAAATTGTTTCATTATGTTCAAGATAGACTTCCTTTTTTGTTAAATAACCTTTAAGAAAGTTTTCAATAGCAAATTGCGAATTTTTACAAATTGAATAGCTAACAATATCTTCAGCTGGTTTAAACATTTCGTCTTTAGCTATCTTAAGTTTTTTTTCTGCTTCTTTTAAAAAAGCATCCGATCTAGCTTTCATATGTTATATTTTTTTTATTAATTATTTTAAAGAAAATAAAATTTATTTAGCCTTATATTCTTTTAATTATCATTGAAATATCAATGAGTATTTACTTAGATTTTTTTTCTAAAACTCATAAAATACTGAGACTTAAAGATACAAAAAAAGTGCCAAGATTTTACACTTGGCACTTCAAAAATTAATCTATTTTATAGATTTTTATAAAGTTCTAATCTTTCCCATTGAACATCAACTTGTTCCTGAGCTTTTTCTAATAGTTCTTTACCTAACTCTGGATTTTCTTTAACAACTCTTGTAAAACGAGTTTCAGTATACATAAACTCTTCTAATGGTGCTGAAGGTGCTTTTGAATCTAATTTAAATTTCTTTCCTTTATCAGCTAAAGGATTGAATCTAAATAAAGGCCAATAACCTGTTTCAACAGCTTTTTCTTGATGTAAAGTTCCATCTTTTAAATCGTAACCATGCTCACCACAATGTGAATAAGCAATTATTAAAGATGTCCCTGGATATGCAGCTGCTTCTTCAATTGCTTTTAAAGTTTGGTTATCTTTAGCTCCAATTGCAATTTGAGCAACATAAACGTTTCCATAAGAAACAGCTTGTAATGCTAAACTTTTCTTAGAAGTTGTTTTTCCTGAAATTGCAAACTTAGCACTTGCACCCATTGGTGTAGATTTTGAAGCTTGCCCACCTGTATTAGAATACACTTCTGTATCCATTACCAAGATATTTATATTTTCTCCTGAAGAGAATAAATGATCTAAACCACCATATCCAATATCATAAGCCCAACCATCACCTCCGAAAATCCAAACATCTTTTTTACGTAAGTACTCAGAAAGATTTCTTAGTTTTTTAGCTTCATAAGTATCAATAGTTTCTAAAATTCCATTTAGTTCATCAATACTCTTTAATTGTTGTTCTTTTAATGTTTCAGAATCTTCAATATTATCAATTAAACTATTAACTAGTGTACTTCCTATCTTGCTTTCTAATGATTTTAATAAATCAAATGCAATTTCTTGTTTTTTAGATAAAGCTAATTTCATACCTAAACCAAACTCAGCATTGTCTTCAAATAAAGAGTTTGCCCAAGCTGGACCTCTACCATCCTTATTTTTAGTATAAGGTGTTGTTGGTAAGTTTCCTCCATAAATTGAAGAACAACCAGTAGCATTTGCAATTGAGATACTATCTCCAAATAATTGAGTAACTAATTTAATGTATGGTGTTTCACCACAACCTGAACAAGCTCCTGAGAACTCAAACAATGGTTGTAAAAATTGTGATCCTTTAACTGTAGAAGTTACTAATTTTGTTCTATCATAATCTGGAAGATCAATAAAGTAATCCCAGTTTGTGTTTTCAACATTTTCTACATCTGCTTTTTTAGCTAAATTAATTGCAAACGTATTTGCTATCTCTTTGCTTTCAGCTGGACAAACAGCTACACATAAATCACATCCTGTACAATCTTCAGGTGAAACTTGTAAAATATAACTTTCCGTTTCACTATTAAATGGTCTTCCTTTTGCAGGAACATGTTTTAATGAATCAGGAGCGTTTACAAGTAAGTCGTTTGAAACAACTTTAGCTCTAATAGCAGCGTGAGGACAAATAGCTACACACTTGTTACATTGTGTACAAATATCAGCATCATCCCAAGTTGGAACATCAGTAGCAATACCACGTTTTTCGTATTTAGTTGTTCCTGTTGGGAAAGTTCCATCAACTGGGAATGCACTTACTGGTAAAGAATCTCCATTACCTGCTAAAATAGTTCCTAAAATATTTTTAACAAAATCATCAGCATTTCCAGTCATCATTGATACTAAACCATTTTCATTGGTAGTATGACGAGGATATTCAACTTTTTCTAAATTTTCTAACGATTTATCAACTGCATTAAAGTTCATTTCAACAACACCTTCACCTTTATGAGAATACGATTTTACAATAGCATCTTTAATTTTTTTAATTGCCTCATCTTTAGGTAAAACTCCTGATATTGCGAAAAAACAAGTTTGTAATATTGTATTTGTACGTTTTCCTAAGTTAGCATCTTGAGCCACTTTAGTTGCATCAACTACATAAAATTCTACGTTATTATCAATAATAGCTTGTTGAACAACACCCGGTAATTCAGCCCAAATTTTGTATTTAGAATGTGGAGTGTTCAATAAAAAAGTACCACCATCTTTAATATTTTTTAAGATATCATATTCATTAACGAAATTTGGTTGATGACATGCAATAAAATTAGCATTGCTAATTAAATATGAAGAATAAATTGGGTCTGGACCAAAACGCAAATGAGATACTGTTTGAGCTCCTGCTTTTTTAGAGTCATAAACAAAATATCCTTGCACGAAGTTATCAGTAGTTTCACCAATAATTTTAATTGAGTTTTTATTTGCACCAACTGTACCATCTGATCCTAAACCATAAAACATACAATTAAAAGTATCTTTACTTAATTTAAATGTTGAATCGTATGTTAAACTTGTGTGAGTTACGTCATCATTAATACCAATAGTGAAATGATTTTTAGGAGTTGTTTTATCTAACTCATCAAAAATACCTTTTACCATAGCAGGCGTAAATTCTTTTGAAGAAAGACCATAACGACCACCAACGATAGTTGGCATATATTCACCCATTTCTACAAATGAAGTAACTACGTCTAAATATAAAGGCTCTCCAACACTTCCTGGTTCTTTTGTTCTATCTAATACTGCTACTTTTTTAACAGTTTTAGGTAATCTTTCTAAGAAATCAGCTACTGAGAATGGACGGTATAAACGAACAAATAATGCTCCTACTTTTTCACCGTTTTCTACTAATGTTTCAATAGTTTCATTAACTGGACCTTCACCAGATCCCATAATAATAACTACTCTCTCTGCTTCTGGATGTCCAACATAATGGAATAAGCTATATCTTCTGCCTGTTTGCTTATAAAATTCATCCATTGTATCTTGTACAATTCCAGGAACTTTTTGAAAATAAGTATTTGCTGCTTCACGAGCTTGAAAAAATACATCAGGGTTTTGAGCCGTACCTCTTAAAACAGGACTATCTGGATCTAATGAGTTTTTCTTAAGTTTCATTACCTCTTCTTCTGGCATCATTAATTTTATAACCGAATCAGGTATAGCATCAATTTTAGAAATCTCATGAGAAGTTCTAAATCCATCAAAAATATTCATAAAAGGCACCTTACTTTTTAAGGTAGCAACTTGAGATATTAAAGCAAAATCATGAGCTTCTTGAACATTTCCTGCAAATAACATTGAGAAACCTGTTGAACGAGCTGCCATTACATCAGAGTGATCACCAAAAATTGATAATGCGTGTGTAGCAATTGTTCTTGCAGCAACATGAATTACAGTTGGTAATAATTCCCCAGCCATTTTATACATGTTAGGAATCATTAATAATAACCCTTGTGATGCTGTAAATGTTGTAGTAATTGCTCCTCCTTGTAAAGAACCATGAACAGCTCCTGCTGCACCTCCTTCACTTTGCATCTCTACAATTCTAGGAACATTATTCCATATATTTTTCTTGCCTTTTGCGCTATAAACCTCTGCATGTTCACCCATTGGTGATGCTGGTGTAATTGGATAAATTGCACAAACTTCGTTTGTTTTGTGAGCAATAATTGCTACAGCCTCATTAGCATCACAAATTAATTTTTTCTTCTCTTCTTTCATTATACTTTATATTTACACTTAATAATTTGCAAAATGAATAATTAATATAAAAATATTTTGCGAATCATATTTATTTCACTATTCAATTTAATGTGGTAAAATTATAGTAATTAAGTAAAATTTATAATGATATATGTCAGCTAAATAGCCTATGTAATTATTTAGAATTATTAAAAATAATAACTTTAATTAACTGATTTTATTGTAGTTAAAACAAATACTAAATTTAACGGAATGAAGTTTGTAACAATATTTACACATTAAAGGACTCCTAATTCATCAATTTATAAAGTTAAATAATAAATTATAGGGATAAATATGAAAGAAATTATTTTTCTTATAAAGAAGCTAAAATATAAGAGTCACCATTAACTTTCTGTTTAACAAAAAGTTGATGGTGACATTCTTAGTTATTTATTCAAATACATTTTTCTACGAGAATATAATTCATAAAATTGATCATCTTTTAAACTATCTATAAATAAGATACTTTCTCCAGTAGATTTCATTTCAGGTCCTAATTTTTTATCAACATTAGGAAATTTATTAAATGAAAATACGGGTTGTTTTATAGCATAACCTTCTAGCTGAGGATTAAAGTTAAAATCTTTTACTTTATTAACTCCCAGCATTACTTTTGTAGCATAATTAACATATGGTTCTTTATAAGCTTTCGAAATAAAAGGTACAGTACGTGAAGCTCTTGGGTTTGCTTCAATTATATACACAATATCATCTTTAATTGCAAATTGAATATTTATCAACCCAACCGTTCTTAAAGCTAGAGCAATTTTTTTAGTATGATCCTTTATTTGCTGCATTACAAATTCACCTAAATTAAATGGAGGTAAAGTTGCATTTGAATCACCAGAATGTACACCACAAGGTTCAATATGTTCCATAATACCTATAATATAAACATCTTCCCCATCACAAATTGCGTCAGCTTCTGCTTCAATAGCTCCATCTAAATAGTGATCTAATAATAGCATATTATTTGGTATACTTCTAAGTAACGCTACTACATGTTTCTCTAATTCTTCTTTATTGATGACAATTTTCATTCCTTGCCCACCTAATACATAAGAAGGACGAACTAAAATTGGAAAATCTAAACTATCAGCAATT
Source organism: Lutibacter sp. (assembly GCF_041562875.1). Classification (GTDB taxonomy): domain Bacteria; phylum Bacteroidota; class Bacteroidia; order Flavobacteriales; family Flavobacteriaceae; genus Lutibacter. The sequence goes on from NZ_JBFFOE010000012.1 coordinate 27,810, forward strand.
GCAGAAGCTTCATCAGCTGTAGTTGCTGTTCCGTATTGTGGGAATGGAATATCTAATTCAACTAATAACTCAGAAAAACGTTTTCTGTCTTCTGCTAAATCTAGTGCTTCAAAACTAGTTCCAATGATTTTAACTCCCCACTTTTCTAATTTTTCAGCTAATTTTAAAGCTGTTTGACCTCCTAATTGAACGATAACTCCTTCTGGTTTTTCATGATGAATGATATCATAAATATGCTCCCAAAAAACAGGTTCAAAATATAATTTATCAGCTGTATCAAAATCGGTAGAAACTGTTTCTGGGTTACAGTTAATCATAATTGTTTCATAACCACACTCTTTTGCAGCTAAAACACCGTGAACACAACAATAATCAAATTCAATTCCTTGTCCAATTCTGTTTGGACCTGAACCTAAGACTACAATTTTTTTCTTATCTGATACTATACTTTCATTATCTGCATAACTTCCTTTAGAAGTAATCATTTTATTTTCAAACGTAGAATAGTAATAAGGAGTTTGCGCATCAAATTCAGCTGCACAAGTATCAACTAGTTTATAAACTCTATTAATTCCTAATTCGGTTCTTTTTGCGTGCACTTCACTTTCCCAACATCCTAACATATGAGCAATTTGTCTGTCTGCAAATCCTTTTTGTTTCGCTTCTAGCAATAATTCATATGTTAATGATTCTAGCTTGTAGGTAGAAATTTCATTTTCTAATATTAATAATTCTTCATATTGCTTTAAAAACCACATATCAATTTTTGTGATCTCGTGAATTCTACTTAATGGAATCCCCATTTGAAGTGCATCATAAATTACAAAAACACGATCCCAACTTGCGTATGTTAATTTTTGAATAATGGTATCATAATCCTTTTCTCCCTTTCCATCAGCTCCTAAACCATTACGTTTTATTTCTAATGATTGTGTTGCTTTATGTAATGCTTCTTGAAATGAACGTCCAATTCCCATTACTTCACCAACCGATTTCATTTGTAAGCCTAAAGTTCTGTCTGCACCTTCAAATTTATCAAAATTCCAACGTGGTATTTTAACAATTACATAATCTAAAGTTGGTTCAAATAAAGCAGAGGTTGTTTTAGTAATTTGATTTTTTAATTCATCTAAATGATATCCTATAGCTAATTTTGCTGCAATTTTTGCAATTGGGTAACCCGTTGCTTTTGAAGCTAATGCAGATGACCGTGACACACGAGGGTTAATTTCAATAGCAATAATATCTTCATTTTCATCAGGGCTTACAGCAAATTGTACATTACAACCTCCCGCAAAATCACCAATTGAGCGCATCATATGAATAGCCATATCACGCATTTTCTGAAAAGTAGTATCACTTAAAGTCATTGCAGGCGCAACCGTAATTGAATCTCCAGTATGAATCCCCATTGGATCCATATTTTCTATCGTACAAATAATAACTACATTGTCATTTCTATCACGTAACAACTCTAATTCAAACTCTTTCCAACCTAATAAAGCTTTATCGATAATAACCTCATGAATAGGAGAAGCTTCTAAACCTCTACTTAATAAATCGTCAAAATCTTCTTTTTTATAAACTATAGAAGCTCCAAAACCACCCAATGTAAATGATGGACGAATTACTAAAGGAAACCCATATTCTTGTGCTATTTCTTTTCCTTTTAAAAATGAATTAGCGACTGTAGATGGTGCTTGACCAATCCCAATTTCAATCATTAATTTTCTAAACTGCTCGCGATCCTCAGTAATATTAATAGCGGCAATATCAACTCCTATCAGCTCAACATTAAAATCCTTCCAAATACCTTTTGCATCAGCTTCAATACATAAATTTAAAGCTGTTTGCCCACCCATTGTTGGTAAAACAGCATCAATATTAGGATGTAATTTTAAAATTTCAATAATAGACTTGGTTGTTAAAGGCAACAAATAAACATGATCCGCCAATGATGGATCTGTCATAATTGTTGCAGGATTAGAATTGATTAATATTACTTCAATTCCTTCTTCTTTTAATGATCTAATTGCCTGAGAACCTGCATAATCAAATTCACACGCTTGACCGATAATAATTGGTCCTGAACCAATTATTAAAATAGATTTTATGTTTGTATTTTTTGGCATAGGAAAATTGTAAAGTATTAATGTGCAAATATCACTAAAATTCGTTTTTTACACCAAAATAGTTTTCAAAACTTATTAAAAGGATATAAAAAAAGGTGTTACTTTAAAAAAGTAACACCTTATATATAAAACTAATGTTTCATTATTTCTTTGGTCTCGGAGCTGAAGAAACACTTAAGTTCTTTCTACCTTTCGCTCTTCTTCTAGCCAATACTTTTCTTCCCGTTGCACTAGCCATACGTTCTCTAAAACCGTGCTTATTTCTTCTTTTTCTTTTTGATGGCTGGTATGTTCTTTTACTCATTACAAATATCTTTAAAAATAGTGTTTCTTATGTTGTTGCTTTCTTTAAGAATTACTCTCCTTAAAAGCGTTGGCAAATATACAATTACTTTTGTTTTTGACAAATAGAATATTAAAAAAAATAAAAAATATTATTTCAAAGGTAAAAAAGAAAAAATACATACATTTATATAAATTGAAAAACTTACTAATATGTATCAAAAACCAATGTTAAAAGAAGGAAGTTTAAAAGACTTAGTTATTGTTGTTACTGGTGGCGGAAGTGGCTTAGGAAAAGCAATGACCACTTATTTTTTAGAACTTGGAGCTCATGTTGTTATTACCTCAAGAAATATTGAAAAACTAAACACTGTAAAAATTGAATTAGAAGAAAAAACTGGTGGAAAAGTATTAGCAGTACAATGTGATGTTAGAAATTACACAGAAGTGGAAGCTGTTTTAGAGGCAACTTTACAAAAATTTGGAAAAGTAGATGGACTTTTAAACAACGCTGCTGGAAATTTCATAAGTCCAACAGAACGACTTTCTGCAAATGCCTTTGATACAATTATTGATATCGTTTTAAAAGGAAGTAAAAACTGCACTTTGGCTTTTGGAAAACATTGGATAGCTATTAAACAACCAAAATCAACCATTTTAAACATTGTAACCACTTATGCCTGGACAGGTTCTGCTTATGTTGTTCCATCTGCAACTGCAAAAGCAGGTGTTTTAGCAATGACACGTTCTTTAGCCGTTGAATGGGCAAAATATGGAATTCGTTCTAATGCTATTGCTCCTGGTCCTTTTCCTACAGAAGGTGCTTGGGACAGATTATTACCTGGAAATTTAAAAGATAAATTTGACATGAAAAAGAAAGTTCCAGTTGGCAGAGTAGGTGAACATCAGGAATTAGCAAATTTGGCAGCATATTTATTGAGTGACTATTCTGCATACGTAAATGGCGAGGTAATTACTATTGATGGTGGTGAATGGTTAAAAGGAGCTGGAGAATTTAATATGTTAGAAGAAATTTCTGAAGAAATGTGGGACATGTTAGAAGCCATGATTAGAAATAAAAAAAGTAAATAAACATTGAATATTTAATATTTTAGTTTCATATATTATTTACCTAGCTTTAATATCTATAAGCATCAAACTTTTTAACTTTTCCCTTTTGTAAACTAAAACATTAAGCGTAATTTTGCCAAAACCTACAATTAATGAAAAACACTAAATATGTTTTTGTAACAGGAGGCGTTACTTCTTCACTTGGAAAAGGAATTATTGCAGCTTCTTTAGCTAAATTACTACAAGAAAGAGGTTACTCTGTTACCATCCAAAAACTAGATCCATATATAAATATAGACCCTGGTACATTAAACCCATACGAACATGGCGAATGCTATGTAACAGATGACGGTGCCGAAGCTGATTTAGATTTAGGACATTACGAACGTTTTTTAAACATTCCAACTTCACAAGCAAACAATGTTACAACTGGTAGAATTTATCAATCAGTTATTGATAAAGAACGTAAAGGTGAGTTTTTAGGAAAAACAGTTCAGGTAATTCCTCATATTACTGATGAAATTAAAGAACGAATTCAAATTTTGGGTAATACTGGTGAATTTGATATTGTAATTACTGAAATTGGAGGAACTGTTGGCGATATAGAATCTTTACCTTATGTAGAATCTGTTCGTCAATTACTGTGGGAATTAGGTCATGAAAACGCAATTGTAATACATTTAACATTAATACCTTATTTAGCTGCTGCTGGCGAATTAAAAACAAAACCTACGCAACATTCAGTAAAAATGCTGATGCAAAGTGGTGTGAGTCCAGATATTTTAGTTTGTAGAACGGAACATAAAATATCTGATTCAATAAAAAATAAATTAGCATTGTTTTGTAATGTTAAAAAAGAAGATGTTATTGAATCTATAGATGCAGAAACGATTTACGACGTTCCAAATTTAATGTTAGAAGAAGGCTTAGACATTGTTGTATTAAAAAAATTACAATTACCAATAGACAAACAACCTGAACTTAAAGAATGGAATAATTTCTTAAATGGGTTTAAAAACCCAAAAAATACTGTCGAAATTGGGTTGATTGGTAAATATGTTGAATTACATGATGCATACAAATCAATTTCTGAAGCGTTTATACATGCAGGTGCTCATAACGAAGTTAAAGTAAACATCAATTGGATTCATTCTGAAGATCTTACCGTTGCAAATGTTCCAAGAAAATTAAAAAAATTAAATGGTATTCTAGTGGCTCCAGGTTTTGGAGAAAGAGGAATTGAAGGAAAAATTGAAGCTGTAAAATACGCACGTGAAAATAACATCCCATTTTTAGGAATTTGTTTAGGAATGCAAATGGCCGTAATAGAATTTTCAAGAAATGTTTTAGGATTAAAGAAGGCTAATTCTTCTGAAATGAATGCAAATACAAAATATCCTGTAATTGATTTGATGGAAGAGCAAAAAAGTGTTACAAATTATGGTGGCACTATGCGATTAGGCGCTTGGGATTGTAAATTAAAAGAAAACACAAAAATTAAAAATATTTACAAAAAGGAATTAATTAGTGAACGTCACAGGCATAGATATGAGTTTAATAACGATTATTTAGAGCAAATAGAAAAAGCTGGAATGATTGCCACAGGTAAAAATCCGAAAACAAATTTAGTTGAAGTAGTTGAAATTCCTTCACATCCTTGGTTTATAGGTGTTCAATACCATCCAGAATATAAAAGTACAGTACAAAATCCGCATCCTTTATTTGTAGATTTTGTAAAAGCTTGTTTGAAACACTCTTTGACCTAAAATAGAATCATTAATAAAAATTCAATTATAACATTACATTTAGTACTTTTGTCGGGCTTTTTAAAACATTTTTAAGAAGTACGTGACAAACTGACATTTTAATTATACACATGGAAGAAAAAAAATTCGATTTAAATTCACTCATTGGTTTTGTTTTATTAGGAGCAATAATGTTATGGTGGATGTGGAGCAACCAGCCAACTCCTGAAGAACTTGAAGCTGAAAAAAATGCAAAAACAGAAGAAGTTCAAAAAGTAGCTGAAACTGAAAAAACAACAACTTTTGATACTACTTCAGATGAAATAATACAAGTAACAGATTCACTTTCATTACTAAATGCACAAGCTCAATTAGGTGCTTTTGCATATTCAGCAACTTTAGCTGATACTGAAACTGTTTTAGAAAATGAAGTTTTAAAATTAGTTATTTCAAATAAAGGAGGACAAATTAAAGAAGCTCTATTAAAAAATTATGTTACTTACGATTCTTTACCACTATACATAATAAAAGACAACAACGCTTCCTTTAATCTAAACTTTGGGACTTCTGATAATAGAACCCTAAACACCAAAGATTTACTTTTTGAGCCATCATTGACAACAAATGGTGAAAACCAAGTGCTTTCAATGAAATTAAAAGTTGACAACAATAAATTTTTAGAGTATCACTATGAAATTAAACCAAATGAATATATGGTTGATTTTAACGTACGCTCACAAGGGTTAAGTTCTACTTTTAACACATCACAACAAGTAAATTTAGATTGGAATTTAGAAGCTTTTAGAAAAGAAAAAAGTATTCGCTACGAGAATCAGCAAACTGAAATGTACTATGAAAAAGATGACGAAGATATTGATTACCTATCAGTTGGTGGTGAAGATGATGCTGAGGAGGTAAATGTGAATTGGGTAGCTTACAAACAACATTTTTTCTCAACAATTTTAATAACTGAACAAGCTTTTGATAAAGCTACTTTAGCTTCAAAAACTTTGGTTGTAGATGAAGAAGTTGATACCACATTTACAAAAGCGTTTTCATTAAAAGCGCCTTTAGCCATACAAAATGGAGAATTAAACTATGATATGAGTTGGTACATTGGACCAAACGATTATCAAATTTTAAAAAAATACGACCGTAATATTAAAGAAATTGTAAATCTTGGTTGGGGAATTTTCGGATATATTAACCGATTGGTTTTTGTTCCTGTATTTAACTTTTTACAAGGGTTTATTGGTAATTATGGTTTAATTATTATTCTACTAACTATTGTGGTTAGAATTATAATGTCTCCTTTGGTATATAAATCTTACTTGTCAAGTGCCAAAATGAAAGTTTTGAAACCAGAAATGGAAGAAATAAACAAACGTTTGCCTGGTAAAGAAAATGCAATGAAACGTCAACAAGAAACTATGGCTGTACAAAGTAAAGCTGGTGTAAGCCCGCTTGCTGGTTGTATCCCTGCCGTACTTCAAATGCCTGTATTCTTTGCGTTATTTAGATTTTTCCCTTCAAATATAGATTTGCGTCAAAAAAGCTTTTTATGGGCTACAGATTTATCGGCTTATGATTCTGTATTTGAACTTCCTTTTCATATTCCAATGTATGGATCTCACATAAGTTTATTCCCTATTTTAGCTTCAATTGCAATTTTCTTTTATATGAGAATGAGCCAAAGTCAGCAAATGAATATGCAGCAACCTACCCAAGAAGGAATGCCAGATATGCAAAAAATGATGAAAATGATGATGTATTTCTCGCCTGTAATGATGCTGATTTTCTTTAATATGTATGCCAGTAGTTTAAGTTTATATTATTTTGTTTCAAACTTATTAACTATTATAATTATGTTAATTATTAAGCATTATATTATTGATGAAGATAAAATTCACGCGAAAATTCAAGAAAATAAATTAAAACCTAAAAAAGAAGGTAAATTTCGTCAACGTTTAAATGACGCAATGAAACAAGCGCAAGATCAACAAGCAAAAAAGAAAAAATAAATTGAAATTTATATAGATAAAAGCTCAAATTTAAATATTTGGGCTTTTTTTATATATTGTATCAAAACTTGCTTTAAATGAATACCTTAATAAGTAAATATAAAATATTAAAAGAAAACAATCTAATAATTGAGTTTCACAAAGGTGTTTTGGATATTGATTCATTTATAAAATTCAAAATTAAATTAACAGAAGACCCTTTATTTACAAATTCCTTAGACTATTATATTGATTTTAAAAATGCAACTTTTAATCTTTCAGAAAATGATGTAGATAAGTATGTTAATTTTTTAAAAGAAAATTCTAATTACCTTGGAAAAAGAAAAGTTGCTCTAATAACAAACACTCCTAATCAAGTAGTTTATTCAACTTTTTTTAAGATGAAACGTACTAATTCTTTACAAGTTATTGAAGTTTTTTCAACTAGTATATCTGCCTTTGCTTGGTTAAAAATAGATGACACATCAATTATAGAATTGGAACCTTTTTTTGATGAGTAAATTAAACATCTTTCATTATATTTATTTACTTTTACTTAAATAATAGCCTCTTTATGAGATTTATAAAACAATTTTTAACTATATTTTTATTTTCCTTTTTTGTATTAGCTTGCTCAAAAGACGAAAATACTTCTTCTCCAATTCCTCAAAACAACACTAAAGAATTAACCATTTTTCATATAAATGATCAACATGGTAAACTTGATAATTTTTCTAAGATAAAATATATTATTGATCAAGAAAAAGAACTGACTAATGTTATGGTAGTTTGTGGTGGAGATATTTTCTCTGGAAATCCTGTAGTTGATAATCACAATGAAAAAGGTTTTCCAATGATTGATTTAATGAATAAAGTTGGCTTTGATATTTCTACTATTGGAAATCATGAATTTGATTATGGTGAAGTTATTTTAAAAGACAGGTTTCAACAATCTAATTTTCAATGGATTTGTGCGAATGTTAATATGAATACAATAGGAATTCCTGAGCCAAATGAATACAAAACAATCACAAAAAATAATGTAAAAGTTACTTTTTTAGGTTTGGTTGAAACTAATGGTAAAGAAAATGCTATTATTCCTTCAACACATCCTTGGCGTGTTCAAAATTTAACTTTTCAAAAATATACTTCTGTTATAAATAACTATGCACAAATAAAAGAAACCGAAGACTCTGATTTATACATTGCACTTACACACTTAGGAGAAAATACAGATGTAAGTATTGCAAACAATTACTCCTATTTTGATGCAATTATTGGAGGCCATTCACATTCAATAACAAACACATCTGTAAACAATATTCCTATCTTTCAAGCGGGTTCTAACCTAAATTATTTAGGAAAGATTAAATTGACAATTAAGAATAAAAATGTTGAATCTTTAACCTATAATTTAATTAATTTAACTACCTATTCTAACTATGATTCTACATTAAAATCTATTATAGATACCTATAATGAAGATGCTAATTTAGATGAAGTAATTGGTTATGCAAATGCCTACCACTCAACTTCACAGGTTGGTTATTTTTATACTGATGCATTAAGAAATGAAATGAATGTTGATTTAACATTTCAAAATTCAGGAGGCATAAGAGCTAGTTTAAATGAAGGTGATATTTTAAAAAGTGAAATATACAGTATAGACCCATTTAACAATGGAAGTGTAACCTACACAATGACCGTTGCAGAAATTAAGAACTTTTTAAAAAATAGTGGCTCAGGGTTTTATTATTCTGGCGGAACAATTGAACAACAAGGCGCTGATATTGTAATAAAAAATGAAACTCAAGAAATTTTAAGTGATAATTTTAATCTGAAAATAGGATTAAACGATTATATTCCTGCTGTTTATGATAGCTATTTCACACAAACACCAACTTTTTTACCATATACAACTGCTGAGGCTATTATTAATTATTTAGAAAATAATTCAAGCCCTATAAACTTCACTAATTATAATAACTATTTTAAATTTGAATAATTTATTTCTTTAAAAAGTTAAGCACATTTTTTTCAATTCTATTCATAATATCACTAACGTCTGATTTTACAAAAGTTTCACCTGTGATATTTTCGTATAATTCAATATAACGTTCAGAAATTTCATTAATTTTTTCATCAGTCATTTCAGGAACCGTTTGCCCATCTAACCCTTGAAAATTGTTTTCAATTAACCATTGACGAACAAACTCTTTAGATAATTGTTTTTGAGCTTCACTCTTACGTTGTCTCTCTTCATAACCTTCCGCGTAAAAATAACGTGAAGAATCTGGTGTATGAATTTCATCAATTAAAACAATTTTACCATCTTTTGTTTTTCCAAATTCGTATTTAGTGTCTACTAAAATTAAACCACGTTCTGCAGCAATTTCAGTTCCTCTTTTAAACAATGCTTTCGTATAATTCTCTAGTACTTCATAATCTTCTTTTGAAACAATTCCTCTCGCAATTATATTCTCTTTAGAAATATCTTCATCATGATTTCCTTCTTCTGCTTTTGTAGCCGGCGTAATAATTGGTTCAGGAAATTTATCATTTTCTTTCATCCCTTCAGGCATAGTAACTCCACACAACAAACGTTTTCCAGCTTTATATTCGCGTGCAGCATGACCAGCTAAATAACCACGAATAACCATCTCTACTTTAAAAGGTGTACACATATAACCAATGGCAACATTTGGATCTGGAATGGCAATAATCCAATTAGGAACAATATCCTTAGTTGCTTCCATCATTTTTGAAGCAATTTGATTCAATATTTGGCCTTTAAACGGAATTTGTTTTGGCATAACAACATCAAAAGCTGAAAGCCTGTCAGAAGCTATCATCACCAAAATTTCATCATTTAAATTATAAACTTCTCTAACCTTTCCTTTGTAAACCGATTTTTGATTTGGGAAATTAAATGCTGTATTATTAATTGTATTGCTCATTTTATTGCTATTAATATGTTTAATCGTGTAATTTTTAATTTGTTAATTAACTACTCATCAACTACTTCAAAACTTTTATAAGCTGAAATTATTGCTTTTACCAATCTGTGTCTTAAAACATCTTTATCATCTAAATATACAAATCCAATTCCTTTTACTTCTTTCAAAGTAAGCATTGCTTCTTTAAGTCCGGAAACTTGACGTCTGGGTAAATCAATTTGTCCTGGATCACCATTAATCACAAACTTTGCGTTTTTCCCCATACGAGTTAAAAACATTTTCATTTGATTGTGTGTGGTGTTTTGCGCTTCATCTAAAATTACAAAAGCATTATCTAGCGTTCTACCACGCATAAATGCTAGTGGCGCAATTTGAATAACCCCTTTTTCTATATAAGATTCTAATCTTTCAAATGGAATCATATCACGTAAAGCATCATATAAAGGCTGCATATATGGGTCTAATTTTTCTTTTAAATCACCTGGTAAAAATCCTAAATTTTCACCTGCTTCAACTGCTGGTCTTGTTAATATAATTCTTTTAACTTCTTTTTCTTTTAATGCTCTAACTGCCAACGCAACAGCTGTATATGTTTTACCAGTTCCTGCTGGGCCAATAGCAAAAAGCATATCATTTTTATCCATCAGTTCAACCATTTTTCGCTGATTGGCTGTTTGGGCTTTAATTAAGTTTCCGCTGACACCGTGTACCAAAACACCATCGGATAATTTTGAACTTTTATGTTCGTTACCATTTGATGTTAATATTTGCTCAATACTATTTTCATCAAGCTTATTATAACGGTTAAAATGATTAATAATCATTCTTAATCGCTTTTCAAACTCATCTAATATCTCTTTCTCTCCGTAGGCTTTAAGTTCATTTCCACGAGCTACAATTTTAAGCTTGGGGTAATATTTTCGTAAAATTTCTACATTTGCATTTTGAGCACCAAACAAGTCGCTTGGATCAATCTCTGTCAGTTCAATTATACGTTCGTTCAAATGATATAGTTGTTAAGTTATAATAATAATTGTATGCTATTTAACCGAATATTTCATTAGATTTGCATAACAAATGTAATCAATATCATATAACAAACTTCTAATCAGTAGTAATAAGTTTTAAACATTTTATTAAGGATTTGTACTTGTTATTTTCAAAATAAATTCGCTATTATTTTATATGTCAATAATAACTTTAACAACTGATTTTGGGACTAAAGACCATTTTGTTGGCGCTATAAAAGGAACTATTTATGGCGAATTACCTGATGCTAGAATTGTTGATATATCACATCTTATTTCTCCATTTAATATCACTGAAACAGCTTATATTTTAAAAAATGCTTATAAAAGTTTTCCCGATGGAAGCATTCATATTATAGGTGTAGATTCTGAACTAAATCTCGAAAATAAACATATTGCTTTAAAACTTGACAACCATTATTTTATATGCCCAGATAATGGTATAATTTCATTGCTAGCTTCAGAAATAAAACCTGAAAAAATTGTTGAAATAAATATTCACGATCGCGTTGAAACTAGCTTTCCCGTGTTAGATGTTTTTGTTAAAGTTGCTTGTCATATTGCACGCGGAGGCACTTTAGAAATTATAGGTAGAGTTATTCCTGAATTTAAGCAAATTGTTGAATTACAGCCAAGTATATCTCCTGATAATACAACAATTTCTGGAAATATAATTTATGTTGATAACTATGGAAATTCTATTAGTAATATCAGCAAAAAATTGTTTCAAGAAATTGGAAAAGGACGTGATTTTGAAGTGCTTGCTAATAGATACTCTTTTAAAAAAATATATTCTAAGTATAGTGATATTGTTGATTTTTCCTTACCAAAAGATCAACGTCAAAAAGACGGAAGTAGAATGGCTATTTTTAACTCCGCAAATTATTTAGAAATTGCTATGTACCGCAGTAACTCAAATACAGTTGGAAGTGCCTCTTCTCTTTTAGGATTAAATTATAGAGATGTTCTAATTGTTAAATTTATTTAAAACTAAATTTATGCTTATAAGAATTGTGAAAATGAGTTTTGAAGAATCTAAAATTGAACAGTTTCTTGAAAACTTCAACCAAAACAAACAAAAAATAAGAAACTTTGAGGGTTGCAGCTTATTAAAATTATTACAAGACAAAAATAATCCATCTATAATTTTCTCCTATAGTTATTGGGAATCTGAAGCTCATTTAGAAGCATACAGAAATTCTGAATTATTTAAACAAGTGTGGTCAACAACAAAAGTTTGGTTCAACAACAAACCAGAAGCTTGGAGCGTTGATACTATTGAAAGTTTAGCATAGTTATTGAATATTTAAAAAAACAAAGAATAAACAACAAATGAAATCCATCTTAATAAAAGAACTTAATTCCTTTTTTTCATCACCAATTGCTTATTTAGTAATTGCTGTGTATTTATTGGTTAACGGTTTATTTTTATGGGTTTTTGAAGGTGATTTTAATATTTTACACGCAGGTTTTGCCGATTTAAACAATTACTTTTTTTTAGCACCTTGGATTTTCATTTTCTTAATTCCGGCTATTACAATGCGAAGCTTTTCTGATGAAATAAATACAGGAACCATTGAAATTCTAAAAACAAAACCAATTACTACTTGGCAACTAATTTTAGGTAAATTTACTGGTTCATTTCTATTAGTAATACTTGCAATACTACCAACACTAATTTATGTTTATAGTATTTACAAGTTAGGAAATCCAGTTGGGAATATTAAATTTGGAACTACTTTTGGTTCATTTATTGGATTGTTATTTTTAGCAGGAACGTACACTTCTATTGGTGTTTTTTCATCAACCATTTCAAAAAATCAAATTGTATCATTTATCATTGCTGTTTTCATCTCCTTCTTTTTGTTTTATGGTTTTGAAGCTTTGGCAAATTATAACCTCTTCGGAAATTTAGATTATACCCTTCAAAATTTTGGAATGAGCGCTCATTATAACAGCATTAGCAAAGGAGTTATTGACACGCGCGATTTAATTTATTTTGCATCTATCACCTTTTTCTTTTTATTAATAACCAACTACAGAATACAACATGAAGAATAAGTATTCTAAAATAGCATTCGTTTTATTAGGATTATTACTCCTCAACTTTATAAGTTCAACAATTTATAAACGATTTGATTTAACCGAAGATAAACGCTATACATTATCAACTACGACTAAATCAATTGTTGAAAATATTGAAGATATTATTACTATTAAAGTGTATTTACAAGGCGATTTTCCCGCAGAATTTAAACGCCTTCAAATTGAAACAAAACAACATTTAGAAGAACTAAAAGCTATCAATAAAAATATTAAATTCCGTTTTATAAATCCTTCTGAAATAGCTGAAGAATTAATAAAAAATGGTTTAGAACCTAGCAGATTGCAAGTACAAGAAAATGGAAAAATTTCTGAAATAATTATCTTCCCTTGGGCTACTGTTTCTTCAAAAAATAAAACAGAAAACATACCACTTTTAAAAGATATCTTTTCAAATTCACAAAATGAACAATTAGAAAGTTCTATTCAAAATTTAGAATATACTTTTGCTGATGCTATTCATAAAGTAACTTCAAAAAAAACAAAAAAAATTGCCATTGTTAAAGGAAATGGCGAACTAAATGATATTTATATTGCAGATTTTTTACAAAAATTAAATGACTATTATTTTTTAGCTCCTTTTACGTTAGATTCTGTTGAAAGCCAACCTCAAAAAACACTGAGTGATATTTTAAAATACGATTTAATTATTGTTGCAAAACCAACAGAAAAATTTACAGAAGAAGAAAAATTTACGCTAGATCAATTTAGTATGAATGGCGGAAAAACACTTTGGTTAATTGACAATGTACAAGCTGAATTAGATAGTTTAATGCAAACAGGAGAAACCTTGGCATATCCAAGAGATTTAGGTTTAACCGATTTATTTTTCAATTATGGCGTAAGAATTAACACCGATTTAATTACCGATTTAAACAGTTCTGAAATTCCTTTAGCTACAGGGAATATTGGAAATAAAACGCAGTTTAACCAATTTCAATGGAATTATTACCCATTGTTAAATTCAACAAACAATCACCCAATAAACAACAATATTGAAGCTGTAAATGTGAAATTTACCAACAGTATTGACACCTTAAAAAACGGCATTCAGAAATCTATTTTATTACAAAGTTCACCACTTTCTACAACCGTAGGAACTCCTTCAATAATTTCGTTAAAAACAATAACAGAGCCACAAAATCCTTCAGAATATACCAATGGAAATAAACCAATTGCTGTCTTGCTGGAAGGAAATTTTAAATCGGGATACAACGGACGTGTTAAACCTTTTAAAATTGAGAATCCGAAAGAAAAAGGAAGTTATACTAAAATGGTTATTATTTCAGATGGTGACATTATTGCAAATGAAATTTCAAAAGGAAAACCTCTGGAATTAGGCATTAATAAATGGACAAACCAACGTTATGGGAATAAAGAATTTTTACTAAATACAGTAAACTATTTGTTAGATGACACTGGGTTAATTAATATTCGTTCAAAAAAGGTTAAAATTGACTTTTTAAACAAACAAAAAGCTTTTGAAGAAACTCTTAAATGGCAATTGATAAACATTCTTTTTCCTTTAATTTTATTAGCCCTTTTTGGATTGATTTTCAACTATTCCAGAAAGAAAAAATACCAATAAATTTTCTTTTATTTCATCTTAAAATAGTGTTAAAATTAAATTTCTATAATCTTTTAACACTTAATATATTATATTTGTTATATAACTAAAATATACTACAATGTTAAAAAAATTAGCAATCCTTTTATTTATTATTGGAATAACTTCAACAGTAAATGCACAAATTAGAACACCTCAAGCTAGTCCATTTTCAAAAATTGAACAAGTTGTTGGATTAACTGATGTTTCCTTAGAATTTTCAAGACCTGCAATGCGCGAAAGAACTATTTTTGGAGATTTAGTACCTTACGGAAAAGTTTGGAGAACTGGAGCAAATGCAAACACTAAAATTACTTTTAGTGATAATGTTATAATTGATGGGAAAAAATTAGTTAAAGGTACGTATGCAATTTATACAATCCCAAATAAAACTACATGGGATGTGATTTTTTATAGCGATGCTAATAATTGGGGAACTCCTAAAGAATGGGATGAAAGTAAAGTTGCAGCAAAAACAACTGTAAATGTGGTACCCATGAATATGAAAATTGAATCATTTACGATGACTTTTGATGATTTAGCTACTGGATCGGCGGTTTTAGGAATACTTTGGGAAAATGTATATGTAGGTGTTAAATTTGAAGTGCCAACAGATGCTATAACTTCAAAAAGTATTGATGTTATTATGGCAGGACCGACAGGAAATGATTATTTTCAAGCAGCAACTTATTATCATACAGAAGGAAAAGATTTAAATCAAGCCTTAGAATGGATGCAAAAAGCAACAGAAGGTGACAATCCTGAATTTTGGTATTTACGAAGAATGAGCTTAATACAAGCTGATTTAGGCGATAAAGCTGGTGCAATTGAAACTGCTCAAAAATCTTTAGCTGGTGCTGAAAAAGCAAATAATGCTGATTATGTAAAAATGAATAAAGAATCAATTGCTGAATGGAGTAAATAAAAAATTTAGGTTGATTTTATAAATAAAAAACACCATCAAAATTGATGGTGTTTTCAATTACAATCTTGTTCAAATAAATCTGGTATACCCTCTGAATTAACATCAAAATTAAAGTTTAAACTGTAATTAGTTTCCCTTAAAATATAATTATTGTTTTCATAATCATAACTATTCAATTCTACAGTTTTATAATTATTATTTGAAAAAGCTTTATAAAAAGCACCATGAATAAAAAACAATCCTTTTAACAGGTTTTTACTCGTATCATAATTTGAAAAAATTATATCCCTTTTTCCAACAATAACTTCTCCATTATTATTGTGAAAAATTTCCTCAATTCTAGTTAAATTATCATTAATTAAATAAAAAGTTCTTATTAATCTATTATCTGATAATTCTAAAATCTTATTTTCATGATATTCATAATTATATTCAACTTCAATACCATACATAGGGTTAATAGTTTTTCGTGATATTAATTTTCCATTTTCCAAAATTAAATATGTTGAATTACCATTTGTTATAGTATTATTAACATAACTAACCGTTGCTTCAACATTATTTACAAATGCATAATTATAAAAGTTTGCTCCATCTGAAATTCTCACTAAACCACCCAACACTTTAATAATTTGATCTTGGTTGTTATACTCAAAGTAAATCTTATTAGAAAAATTGGGATTATATGAAATAGGCTGATTGATTTCGGGATAGAATAATGCTGAAACTTCACAACTAGTTAATTTACATTTCAATGCATCTTCATTATTATCACTACAAGAAAACATAAATTGTAAGATAATAATTAAAAAAAAGTAGAATCCTTTATACCTTTTCATATTTCATAGAATTTTAATTAATGTACAATTTTTATTCAAATATAATATAATCTACCCTTTTGAGAATCAGTATAAGTATAACAGTTTGAAAAAATTATCCTTTAACTCCTAGCTTAAACACTTGTAAAATTATAGCTATTCCCATCACTAATACACAACCAAATAAATTCAACCATAAATAAGGCATCCAATCATACCACCAACCAATAATAACAATTACCTGCGTTATTAATGCTGCAATAAAAACTGCATTTCCTTTTACATATTTTACAAAAAATGCCAATAAAAATATTCCTAAAACATTTCCATAAAATATAGAACCAATAATATTTACCAATTGAATTAAATTATCAAATAAATTGGCTAAACAAGCTACTGTTATTGCCATTAAACCCCACGCTAATGTGAACCATTTTGAAGCACTTACAAAATGTGCATCATTTTTCTCAATAGTTATATTTCTCTTATATAAATCCATTACAGTTGTGCTTGCTAAGGCATTTAATTCTGAAGCCGTGCTAGACATTGCTGCAGATAAAATTACCGCCAACAATAAGCCAATTAATCCTCTTGGCAAATTGTTTAAAATAAAATGAATAAATACATAATCTTTATCATTTGTTTCTGCGTCAACATCCGCTTTTTTAATTATTTCCTTTGCCTCTTCTCTGTTTTGTTGTTCTAATGAATTTAAATGCTGAATTTCTTTTACAAGTACTTCATTATCTATATCGTTTCCATATTTTAAATTTGCAACCGACTTTAATTTTTCAATTTCTAAATGTTTATTCTCTAACGTTTTATATTCCTGAGCAAATTCAGAATTATGAGCTGTTTCAGTTGCAATAGGATTAAAATTTAATGGAGATGCATTAAATTGATAAAACACAAAAACCATAACACCAACCAATAAGATAAAAAATTGCATTGGAACTTTTAACAATCCGTTAAAAATAAGACCTAACTGCATCTCCTTCATAGATTTCC
>NZ_JBFFOE010000013.1:0-45344 GCF_041562875.1 Lutibacter sp.
TTATTCAGCTAAGTTAGGGCTCAACCATTTTTTAGCTTCCTCTAAACTCATGTTTTTTCTATCTGCAAAATCTTTAACTTGATCTTCTGTTATTTTTCCTAAACCGAAATATTTAGCATTTTCATTTCCAAAATAATATCCCGAGACTGATGCCGCTGGCCACATTGCCAAACTATCTGTTAATTCCACTCCAATAGTTTCTTTCACACTTAACAACTCCCAAATTGTCCGTTTTTCTGTATGATCTGGACAAGCAGGATATCCTGGCGCAGGACGAATTCCTTTGTAATCTTCTTTTATTAATTCTTGGTTAGATAAATCTTCAGAAACTGCATATCCCCAATACTCTTTTCTAACTTTTTTATGCAAATATTCTGCAAAAGCTTCCGCTAATCTATCTGCCAATGCTTTAATCATAATTGAATTATAATCATCGTGATCTTTTTCAAATTCAGCTGCTAATTCAGCTGTTCCAAAACCTGTTGACACACAAAATGCTCCAATATAATCTTTAATCCCAGTTTCTTTTGGCGCTATAAAATCAGCCAAAGCAATATTTGGTGTTCCCGCTGTCTTTTTTAACTGCTGGCGCAAAGTTACAAACTTCACATTAACCTCATTTCTTTCTACATCAGCATACACCTCAACATCATCATTTACAGCATTTGCAGCAAAAATTCCAAAAACAGCTTTTGCCGTTAATAAATTTTCATTTAATATTTGAGCCAGTAATAATTTTGCATCATTAAATAAATTAGTTGCTTCTTTTCCAACTACTTTATCATCTAAAATTGCTGGATATTTCCCCGCTAATTCCCAAGTTCTAAAAAATGGTGTCCAATCAATATAATCCACTAATTTGGTTAAATCAAAATCCTCAAAAACCTGAATTCCTTCAAAATTAGGGGTTTTAATTTTTGATTCATTCCAATCAATTTTAAATTTATTTTTTCGAGCATCAGAAAGTGACACATATTCCTTCCTACTTGATCTATTTGCAAAGCCTTCACGAACTTTTACATAGTCGGCTTTAATATCACTTACATATTTTTGATTTTTTCGTTTATTTAATAAATCACCAACCACTGTAACAGCTCTTGAAGCATCATGAACGTGAACTACGGCATTTTTATATTGTGGATCGATCTTCACAGCTGTATGTGCTTTTGATGTTGTAGCACCACCAATTAATAAAGGAACTTCAAATTTTTGACGCTCCATTTCTTTTGCTAAATAGACCATTTCATCTAAACTAGGTGTAATTAATCCACTTAAACCTATAGCATCAACATTTTCATCTTTCGCCGTTTGAATAATTTTTTCAGGAGCTACCATCACTCCTAAATCAATAATCTCATAATTATTACAACCCAAAACTACGCCCACAATATTTTTTCCAATATCGTGTACATCCCCTTTTACTGTTGCTAATAAAATTTTACCATTTGACTGACTTACACCTCCTTTATCTAATTCAATAAATGGCAATAAATAGGCTACAGCACGTTTCATAACACGCGCAGATTTTACTACTTGCGGCAAAAACATTTTTCCTGAACCAAACAAATCACCAACTATATTCATTCCATTCATTAAGTTAATTTCAATAACTTCAATTGGCTTTTCTGCTTTTAATCTTGCTTCTTCTACATCTTCAACAATAAATTCATCCAATCCTTTTACCAAGGCATGTGTAATTCTGTCTTGTAATGGTTTTTCACGCCAAGATAAATCTGTTTTACGTTCTTTTAAAGTACTCACTACACTTTCAGCAAAGTCTAATAATCGCTCAGTAGCATCAGCTCTTCTGTCTAAAATAACATCTTCAACATACGCTAATAAATCTTTCGGAATTTCATCGTAAACTTCTAACATTGATGGATTTACAATTCCAATATTCATTCCTGCTTTTATGGCATGATATAAAAATACAGAATGCATTGCTTCACGAACAGCATCATTTCCTCTAAAAGAAAACGAGACATTACTAACACCTCCACTTACACTTACATTTGGTAAATTTGAACGAACCCAACGAGTAGCTTCAATAAAATCGATGGCATTTCTTTTGTGTTCATCCATTCCCGTTGCTACTGGAAATATATTTAAATCGAAAATGATATCTTCCGAAGGAAAACCAACTTTATTTACTAAAATATCATACGAACGTTTCGAAATTTCAATTCTTCTCTCGTAATTATCTGCTTGCCCAGCTTCATCAAAAGCCATTACAACAACAGCTGCGCCGTACATTTTTATCTTCTTAGCGTGCTCAATAAACTGTGTTTCACCTTCTTTCAAAGAAATAGAATTCACCACACATTTACCCTGTGCCACTTGTAAGCCTGCTTCAATAATTTCCCATTTAGAACTATCAATCATAATTGGAACACGGGCAATATCTGGTTCGGCAGCAATTAAGTTCATAAAACGAACCATCGCTTCTTTTCCATCCAACAAACCATCATCCATATTTATGTCAATAATTTGTGCTCCTCCGTCTACTTGATCTCGAGCTATTGCTAAAGCTTCATCAAACTTTTCATCTTTTATTAAACGTAAAAACTTACGAGAACCTGCCACATTGGTACGTTCACCAACATTAATAAAATTACTTTCTGGTGTAATTATTAATGGTTCTAAACCTGAAAGTTTTAAGTATTTTTTTTCTGTATTCATTTTATTGTAATAAGATTCTAAACACTTCGACAAGCTCAGTGTGACAATTTGAAATTCTTAAAAGTTAAATTCCTTATTCAACTAATCTTGGTTTATATCCTTCAGCAACTTCAGCAATTGCTTTTATATGTGCTGGTGTTGTACCACAGCAACCTCCAATAATATTGATTAAACTTTTATCTAAATATTCTTTAATTTGGTTTGCCATTATTTCTGGGGTTTCATCATATTCTCCAAAAGCATTTGGCAATCCTGCATTTGGATGTGCTGAAATTCTTAAATCCGATTTTTGAGCCAACACTTCTAAATGCGGTGTTAACTGGCTTGCTCCCAAAGCACAGTTAAATCCAACTGTTAATAATGGAATATGTGATACGGAGATTAAAAATGCTTCAGCAGTTTGTCCAGATAAAGTTCTTCCGCTTGCATCGGTTATTGTGCCACTTAACATAATTGGAATATCAATATTTCTTTCTGCTTTTATTTCTTCAATAGCAAATAATGCTGCTTTGGCATTTAAAGTATCAAAAACGGTCTCAACCAATAAAACATCTACTCCACCATCAATCAAAGCTTCAGCTTGTTGCTTGTATGCAACTCTTAAATTATCAAAAGTAACTGCTCTAAATCCTGGATCATTTACATCAGGCGACATGCTTGCTGTTCTATTTGTTGGCCCCATAGAACCTGCAACAAAACGAGGTTTGGCAGGATTTTTAGCTGTAAATTCATTAGCAACTTCTTTCGCAATCTTAGCTGATTCATAATTTAATTCATACACAAAATCTTCCATTTCATAATCAGCCATTGCAACTGTAGTACTTGAAAATGTGTTGGTTTCAATAATATCAGCGCCTGCTTCTAAATATTTTCCGTGAATGGTTTTAATAGCTTCAGGCTGAGTTATAGAAAGCATATCATTATTTCCTTTTACAGAAATATGAAAATCTTTAAATTTTTCACCTCTATAATCTTCTTCAGTAAATTTATACTGTTGAATCATAGTCCCCATAGCGCCATCAAGCACAAGGATTTTATTTTTTAATATGTTACGAATGTCTTCCATTTTTTTATTTTTGTAAAAACTGTTGGAAGTTATTAAGTAGAATTGCTTTAAAAGCAGGCGTTATCTGTCCATTAAATATGGTAGAACGTAGCACCTTCTTTAGCTTTAAAGGGTTGCTAAGGCTTCAACAGGTCTATTCCCTCTGCCTTTCTTAATAACTAATTAACTATGTTTATGAACTTTGTGCAAAGAAACGGCATATTCTTTTGAATTACAAACAACCTTTCATTTTTATAATACGCTAAAGCAGTTTTTCGGTTAATTTATTTAATTGTGTGACTTTATTTGAAAAATCTCCTTTAATTGTTTTTCTGAATTTATTTAAATTTTCTGCCAATTCATCAATGTTATCTGGAATTACATCTTCAAAAAACTGACGTAATCTTTTTGCTAATGTAGGAGATTTACCATTTGTTGAAATCGCAATTTTTACATTTCCTTTGGTTATAATTCCGCCCATATAAAAATCGCAATATGGAGGATTATCAGCTACATTCACCAAAATATGTTGCGCTTTACAATCTTTATAAACTTGAATATTTACATCAATACTATCTGTAGTTGCAATTACCATATGTTTCCCTTTCAGGTAAGAAACCTGATATGAATCTTCTATGATTTTAACAGTGTGTTTTTTAGCCAATTCCATTAGTTCAGGATGAAAATCTTTAGCAACAACTGTTACCTTCGCATTTGGGCTTGACTTTAATAAAAAAGTTAATTTTTCTAGTCCAACATTTCCTCCTCCAACTATTAACACTTCTAACTGCGCTACTTTTAAAAATATTGGATATAATTCATTTTGATTCATAATTAGTGTTTTAATGTCATACCTGAGAAAGCAGATATCTATTCTCAATACTAAGTTTTAGATTCCCGTCTTCACGGGAATGACAGTTTGTTAATTCTAGTTACTCACCAAATTCAAACTCTCATAAAATGAACGCAACTTGGCACTTTTTTTTACTACTTCACCAATAACAATAATAGCTGGTGACGATAATTTTTTTTGAGCAACAACCTCTTCAATAGTACTGATAGTTCCTAAACCTAATTTTTCATTTTTAGTAGTTCCGTTTTGAATGATAGCCGTTGGCACTTCATTTTTATTAAACTCTTTGAAGATTGAAACAATTTCAGAAAGTTTACTCATTCCCATCAAAATAACAACAGTTGCCGTTGATTGCGCCGCCAAATACACATCTGTAGATAGTTTCCTTTCTGAAGTTGTTCCTGTAATTACCCAAAAACTTTCAGAAACTCCTCTTTTTGTTAAAGAAATACCTTGGCTTGCTGGCACTGCCATTGAAGATGATATTCCTGAAATAACTTCGGTTTCAATTCCAAAAGATTCAATATAGTCTATTTCTTCTGAACCTCTTCCAAATATAAATGGATCACCACCTTTTAAGCGAACTGCATTTCTATATTCAAAAGCACTTTTTACAATCAACTGATTAATTTCATCCTGAGAATAGCTATGTAAACCCTTTCTTTTTCCAACAAAAATTAATTTTGCAGTAGGTGCATATGCTAATAATTCTCTATTAATTAAGGCATCATACAAAACCACATCAGCATTTTTAAGTGCTTTTACTCCTTTTACAGTTATCAAATCCGGATCACCAGGACCTGCGCCAATTAGCGTTACTTTTGGTTTTATATTATTTTTCATCACCAATACTATTAGTTCTATAAGTAGCTACTTTTTTATAAAATAGTTGAGCGTCCATCAAATATTTCTGAGCAAATTCAAGAGTAGGTTCATTATTTTTAATTTGATAAACAAATTCAGAAAAAGGAACATCTAATTCAATTTTAGAAGTAAAAACTTCTTCAAACTGAGAGATAATACCCACATGTGTATTCGTCTGTTTTTCTTCTGAAATTAACAATGCTTTAGCAGTATTTACAATACTTGAATAGGCATAATAAACACTATCTGAAAACTGATTTAATTTTAAAGATTCTGAAGCATTCTCCAATTTTTCTTCGCTTTCAAACAACAGTGTTGCAATTAAATCAATAACCACACCCGCACATTCACCAACTCCAACTGCTTTTTCATAAGCTTCATTACTTCCCCAATCAATAAAATCACTTTGCTCTAAATTAGTTGTATTGGATAATGGTTTCAATAAATCATAAAAGTATTTTTCTCCCTTACGATCGTAATAATTAATGAAAGATTCACCTTCATTTACATTAGATTCATAATCATTTAAAATTGTACGCAATGCCTGAGGCCCTCTTTTACTAGGTATTTTCAAGACTTTATCTGCAATTCTTCCTGCACCATTTCCTAAAACACTACCACCTAGCAACACTTGTAATGCTGGTGCAATATAATTTCCTGATTTAATTGACATTCCCTGAAAACCAATATGCGCCATTGTGTGTTGCCCACAAGAATTCATACAACCACTAATTTTTATAGTAATATCTTTATTATTAGCATATTGTGGAAACTCATTTTTCAACACTTTTTCAAGTTCTGCAGAAATCCCTGTACTGCTAGCGATCCCTAAATTACAAGTGTCTGTTCCTGGACAAGAAGTAATATCTATTGTACTTTCATAACCTGCATCATCAAACCCCAACTTTTGTAATTCAACATAGAAAAATGGCAACAATTCATTTTTCACATGACGAATTAATATATTTTGACGTAATGATAAACGAATTTCATTTCCAGCATATTTCTTAACCAGATCAGCTAAAATTCTTGCTTTATCCGTGTAAAAATCTCCCAAATGAACTTTAATGCCAATTGCACTTAAACCTTCTTGTTTTTGTTCAATTACATTGGTAGATTTCCATAAATTATATGCTTTAATATCTTCAATTGTTACTGAAGGAATTTTAACATGAGACAAATCTATATCAGTATCAAAATTTATTGTATCAATTGGAAGTGAAGTCACAGAAAGTGCTTTTTCTTCTTCTTCAACAAGCTTTATAAAAGCATTAAGACCAATATCTTTAATTAAGAATTTTAAACGTGCTTTTGCTCTTTTTGAACGCTCTCCAAATCTATCAAATACACGTAAAACTGCTTCTGTGATTGGAATAATTTTATCAGCAGCAACAAATTCAGATAACACATCTGCTAATCTTGCTTGTGAACCTAAACCTCCACCAATCATTATTTTAAAACCAACTTCTCCATTTTTTATTTTGGCTATAAAACCTAAATCATGCATAAAACTGAGTGCTGTATCTTTATCTGTTCCTGAAAATGAAATTTTGAATTTCCTTCCCAATTCCTGACAAATAGGATTTCTTAAAAAGAATTCAAAAACCGCATGTGCATAAGGCGAAACATCAAAAGGTTCATCTTTATCAATTCCTGCTGTTTCACTTGCTGTTACATTTCTAACTGCGTTTCCACAGGCTTCACGCAACGTAATATCATCTTTTTCTAATTCAGCCCAAAGTTCAGGAGTTCTGTCTAAACTTACATGGTGAATCTGAATATCTTGACGTGTAGTTATATGCAATCTTCCTCTAGAATATTCATCAGAAACATTTGCAATTCTGTGTAATTGTTCGCTAGTTAATTTCCCATAAGGCAATTTAATACGAATCATTTGAACCCCAAATTGACGTTGTCCATAAACTCCACGTGCTAAACGTAAACTTCTGAATCTTGCCTCGTCAATTTTTCCTTCGTAAAATAAACTTATCTTTTTTTCTAGGTCAATAATATCCCTTTCGACGATCGGATTTTCGATCTCGCTTCTAAAGCTTTGCATGTTATTTTATTTTTTAGTTAGTAGTAATAGTATCCCTAGCCCATAAGAAATTATGAGCTTTTATTAATTATATTCTTTAATTTTTAGTATTTTAACTATTCAATAAACCCTGCGCCTGCTGTATTATTAGTTTGCGGATCTATTAAAATAAATGCTCCATTGGTTCTGTGATCTTTAAAAGAATCGAAAAAAATTGGTTTATTTAATTGAAATGAAACTGAAGCTATATCATTCATTCGCAAGCTTGAAACATCTTTTATCACACCTGAAAAATCTGTTTCAATTTTATGATGTATAGTGCTTACTTTTGCTAAAACTTTATGAACACCGTGTTGCAAAACATATTTAGAACCTGTAACTAAATCCTTCGCATCCATCCAAGAAATAGTTGCTGTCAATTGCTTTTGAATTTTTGGCAATTCATCAAATTTAACAATCATATCTCCTCTACTCACATTTACGTTATCTTCTAATGTTAACGTTATAGAAGATCTACGTGCAGCAGTTTCAAACTTTTTATCGTAAAAATAAATTTCCTTTACTTTACTTCTTGTTTCAGAAGGTAACACAACAACTTCATCTCCAACTTTAATTTCACCTCCATAAACTTTTCCTGCATATCCTCTATAATCGTGAAATTCATCTGTTTTCGGACGAATAACATATTGCACTGGAAAACGTACTCTTCCTCTATTATAAACATCTTTAGTGTCTATTTTTTCCAAATGCTCTAACAATGTTTGGCCTTTAAACCAATTCATTGATGTTGATTTTTCAACCACATTATCACCTTTTAAAGCACTTACTGGAATAAATGTAATGCTCTGATCTTCATAATCACTTTTATCAACCAATTTTTGAAAATCAGCTTTAATTTCGTTGTATCTTTCTTCTGAAAAATCAACTAAATCCATTTTATTTACCGCAACAATTACATCTTTAATTCTTAATAAATTATTGATGAAAAAGTGACGAAATGTTTGTTCTATTACCCCATGTCTGGCATCAATTAAAATAATTGCTACTTGAGATGTTGAAGCTCCTGTAACCATATTACGAGTATACTCAACGTGACCTGGAGTATCCGCTATTATATAACTTTTTGTAGCTGTTGAAAAATAAATATGTGCTACATCAATTGTAATTCCTTGTTCACGTTCTGCAACTAAACCATCTGTTGCTAAAGAAAAATCTAAATAATCGTATCCTTTTTGTTTGCTACTGCGTTCAATGGCTTCTAATTTATCACTAGTTAACGATTTTGTATCATACAATAATCGTCCAATTAAAGTACTTTTCCCGTCATCTACACTTCCTGCTGTTGCTATTTTTAAAACTTCCATTTCGGTTGTTTGTTTTTTTATTATTAATTTTATGAAAAACACTTCGACAAGCTCAGTGTGACATTATTAATTGTTAATTTTTAATTATCAATTTCCTAAAAGTACCCTTGTTGTTTACGCTTTTCCATGGCTGCTTCAGATCGTTTGTCGTCAATTCTAGCACCACGTTCTGAAATACTTGAATCTCTAATTTCTGCCACTACTTCACTTATGGTAGCTGCGTAAGAATCTACAGCCGCAGTACAACTCATATCGCCTACGGTTCTAAAACGAACCATTCGTTCTTCAACTACTTCTTCTTCATCTTTATATACATGTTCTGAAGCCGTCCAAATAAGTCCATCACGAACAAAAATATCTCGTTTATGAGCAAAATAAATAGAAGGAATTTCTAAATCTTCATTTTCAATATACGTCCAAACATCTAATTCTGTCCAGTTTGAAATTGGAAAAACACGTACATTTTGACCTAAATCAATATTTCCATTTAGCATATCAAATAGTTCTGGGCGTTGGTTTTTTTCATCCCACTGACCAAAATCATCACGTACTGAAAAGATACGCTCTTTAGCTCTTGCTTTTTCTTCATCTCTACGAGCTCCACCTATACAAGCATCAAATTTAAATTCTTCAATGGCATCTAAAAGTGTAGTTGTTTGCAACATATTTCTACTTGAATATCTTCCAGATTCTTCTTTTACCTTTCCTTGGTCTATGCTATCTTGTACATTTCTAACAATCAATTCAACACCTAATTCTTCAACCAATCGATCACGAAATTCTATTGTTTCAGGAAAATTATGCCCTGTATCAATATGCATTAATGGAAAAGGGATTTTTGCTGGATAAAATGCTTTTTGAGCCAATCTAACCAATGTTATAGAATCCTTTCCTCCAGAAAATAATAGTACTGGTTTTTCAAATTGTGCTGCAACTTCTCTAAAAATATAAATTGCTTCATTCTCCAATGCGTTAATATGTAATTTCTCTGTCATTTTTTATAATTTTAAGAATGCAAACCACATTCTCGGTTTTCCAATACTTTTGTTGGATCAAAATATTTAAATTCGTTTGGCAATTTATTTTCTGCTAAATAAGCATCTAATTGTTCATCTGTCCAGTGATAAAACGGACTTACTTTTAATAATCCATCTTTACTCATAGATACTATATCTATGCTGCTTCTAAAAGCTGTTTGCCCTTTTCTTAAATTTGTAAACCAAACATCAGGCAAGTGTTCTTTCATGGCTCTATTAAAAGGCTCCAATTTTACTTGTTCAGTAAACAATTTGTGCAAAGGATCTTCTATTTGAGGGATTCCAATGGTAGCATCTCTATGAGCTGCAGTTTGTTTAGGCACATATAAATGAACATTTAAACCCAACCTATCAATCAACTCATTTGCATGCTTGTAGGTTTGAGGTGTGTTATAACCAGTATCGCACCAAATAACTTTCAAATCTTTTTTTACTTCTATACAAGCATTTAAAATTGCAACCTCATAAGGTCTGAAATTTGTTGTAATTAAGGGTGATTTTGCAATACTTAAAGCCCAAGCAACAATTTCAACTGGGGATTTATCTTGTAAATCTTTATTAATTTGATCTATATTTAAATTTTTCATCATTTTAAAGTTTAATGTTTTCCCCATTTTATTAAATTCCAAACTCTCTCGTGAAAGAAGTATAACAACATTTTAGTCACAACTTCAATCAAGCCAATTGATAATGCCAAAGCAATTTTACCAGTTACAAGCCAAGATATTAAAATGGTATCTATTGTACCAACCATTCTCCAGCTTATAGCTTTAACTATACTACGTGTTGCTTTTTCTGAATTTTTAACAACTTCAAAACTTTTTTCAGGCTTCTCATTTTTTGAAGTTAATATTTGTTCTAATATCATTTTTATTTATTCTTTTTTCAAGTGTCAAAAATACATGTTTTTTATTACTCTACCAATTTAATAGACTTCTAAAATTAAAGAAAGTAAGCCTTAAAATTTAATTTTTAAAGAAATTTTTGAAATTTATTTAGTTAACGCCTGATTGATGTCCTGAACTATATCTGAAATATGTTCTAAACCAACAGAAACACGAACCAAGCCAGGGGTTATTCCTGCTGCTAATTGCTCATCACTTGATAATTTACTGTGTGTTGTAGAAGCTGGATGTGTTACAATGGTTCTTGTATCTCCTAAATTGGCTGATAATGAACACATTTTAATAGAATTTAAAAACTTTTTTCCTGCTTCTAACCCACCTTTTACTTCTATTGCAATGATATTTCCGCCTAATTTCATTTGCTTTTTGGCAATTTCAAACTGTGGATGCGACTTTAAAAATGGGTATTTCACTTTTGTAACTTCCGAATGATTTTCTAAAAATTCAGCTAACTTTAAAGCATTTTCACAATGTTTTTCAACTCTAACAGTTAAAGTTTCTAAACTTTTTGACAAAACCCAAGCGTTAAAAGGTGATAATGCCGGACCCGTATTTCGAGAAAACAAATAAATTTCACGTACTAAATCAGAATTACCAACTACTACTCCGCCTAAAACACGACCTTGCCCATCCATTAATTTTGTAGCAGAATGTATCACCAAATCTGCACCAAATTTAATGGGTTGCTGAATATAAGGTGTTGCAAAACAATTGTCTATTACGAGTAATAAATTGTGCTTTTTAGCAATCTCTCCTAACAATTCTAAATCAATAATATCAACACCTGGGTTTGTAGGAGATTCAGCATATAAAATTTTAGTTGAAGGTTGAATTAAACTTTCAATTTCTTCAAGCTTGTTAATATCAAAATACGAAGTTTCAATATTCCATTTTGGAAAATATTTAGTAAACAAAGTATGTGTTGAGCCAAAAACGGAGCGAGCCGAAACTATATGATCTCCACTACTTAACAAAGCTGCAAATGTTGAAAAAACTGCAGCCATACCAGTTGCAAAGGCATAACCATCTTCTGCTCCTTCCATTTGCACCACTTTTTCAACAAATTCTGTCGTATTTGGATTGCTAAAACGAGAATAAATATTACGCTGATTTTCTTCCGAAAACGCTGCTCTCATTTCTTCAGCATCTTCAAATACAAAACTTGAAGTAAGGTACAACGGTGTTGAATGTTCTTGAAATTGTGAACGTTCTAACTGTGCTCTAATAGCTTCGGTTTCAAAATGATTTTTGCTCATAATCTTGTTTTTATCTTTATTTTTTATAATGAATCCCTAAATCAATACTTCGACAGGCTCAGTATGACAACTTCAACATAAAGCTCATACTTAATTTTTATCTGCTAACCTTAAAATATCTCCGAAAACTCCACGAGCTGTTACCGCTGCACCGGCACCAGCACCTTGAATTACCAATGGTTTTTCTCCGTAAGATTCTGTGTATATTTCAAATATAGCATCAGCACCTTGTATTTGTCCTAAGGCACTATTTCTTGGAACAGAAACTAAATTCACTTTCAAATTCCCTTTATCTTCTTGTAAATTTCCAGAAAGATCACCAACATACCTCAATACATGATTTTCTTGCTGATTGTCTTTTATATCCTGAAAATAGGCATCCATTGCATCTAATTTATTTAAAAAACCAGTGGCTGAACCTTCTCTTAAATTTTCAGGAATTAAATTTTCAATGTTAAGATCTTCAAATTCATTTTGTAAATCTAATTCACGTGCTAAAATTAATAATTTACGTCCAACATCATTACCACATAAATCTTCACGAGGATCTGGCTCTGTATATCCACACTCTATTGCTTCTTTCAAAATTTCACTAAACGGCCTGTCTTGAATTGAAAAATTATTAAATAGATAACTTAGTGAACCCGAAAAGACACCACGTATTCTTGTTATATTTTCACCAGAATCATGTAATAATTTTATGGTTTCAATCAATGGTAATCCGGCACCAACATTGGTTTCGTATAAATATGATTTATTGTTTTCTTTTATTTTTTCACGTAATTCTCTATAAGCATTGTAACTAACTGTATTTGCAATTTTATTAGATGAAATTAAATCGAAACCATTCTCTACCAACTCAAAATAGTTTTCAATAAATTTACTACTTGCTGTATTATCAATAGCAATTAAATTTTCTAAATGATGTTTTTTAGCAAATTCAACAACATCATTAATAGAATAATTTTTTAATGAATTAGTTTCAAAGTCTTCTTCCCAATTGGTTGCAATTCCATTTTGATTCAGCAATACTTTTGCTGAGTTTGCAACTGCAAAAATATTTAATTTTATGTTTTTACGTTTTAAAATAGTTTCCTGACTTTTAAAAATTTGTTCAATTAAAGTACCTCCAACCAAGCCTTTTCCAAAAATGGCAATGTTAATATTTTTTGAGACTCCAAATATTTCACCATGAATTACATTCGCAGCTTTCCGTAAATCGGATTTTTTAACCACCAAACAAACATTTTCACCAGTTACAGTATTATTAATTAAAATTGGTGTAATCCTATTTTTTATTAACGCGCTATAAGGCTGATTAAATGAATATAAACTTTGACCAATAATGGATATTACCGAAACATCTTCCGTAATAAATATTTGACTTACATCTTTACTTTGAAACTCGTTTTTAAACTCGTTTTCTAACACAATTTTTGCCTTATATCCATTTTTTGCGTCAACAATAAAACCAATACCACGTTCTGATGAACCCTGAGAAATAATACTAACACTAATATCTTCTTTTCCTAAAGCGCTAAAAATTCGTCCATCAACACCTACTTTACCCAATAAACCTCTACCAATAAAATTTACCAAACACACATTTTCTTGAATTGACAAAGATTTAATTCCTCCTCTTTCAGTTTCTGAACCTATTAATGTTCCTGAATTATCAGAGTCAAAAGTGTTTAAAATACGTAATGGAATATTTTTTTCAATGAGTGGAATAATAGTCTTCGCATGTAAAATATCTGTTCCAAAATTTGCCATTTCATTTGCTTCCTGATAAGAAAGCTTTTCTATTTTTTTTGAAGTTGAAACAAAATCAGGGTTTGCAGTGTAAATTCCGTTTAAATGTGTGTAATTCTGAAACTCTTCTGCGTTTAAAAAATTAGCAAATAGGGCCGCAGAATAATTACTCCCATTTCTTCCTAAAGTTGTAGTTTCACCTTGTAAATTAGAACCAATAAAACCTGTTATAATTTGAGTAGTATCCCCATTATTTTTTTTGAAATGTGCTATTACATTATCTTCAGAAATACCTTCAAATGGCTGAGCTGAGCCAAATTGCTCATTTGTTTTTATTAATAAACGTGAATCTACAAAATTAGCTTTAACACCTTGCTTATTCAACAAGTGAGTGATTAATTTAGCCGATAAAATTTCTCCTTGTGAAAGCACCTGATCTTTTACTTTTGTACTATAATCTCCCAATAAATTAACACCCCTAAAAATTTCATCTAACAATTTAAATTCTTCGTTAAAATTAATTGTATTATCAATTTTAGTTTGATAATTTTTAAGGGTTTCAAACTCTTCTGAAAAAGGCAAATTATTCTTTGCTTTCTCTAAAATAGATTCTAAGTGATCTGTCGTTTTTCCTCTGGCAGAAACAACAACAGCTATTTTTTCCCCATTCTTAATTTTGGTTTTAATAATAGCTAAAGCACTCTCTAACCCAATACCATTTGCCAAAGATTTTCCTCCAAACTTTACTACCTTCATGTTGTTATTCTTAAAATTTTTATTAAATATTGGCGCTATTATTTTTTCCAATTGCTCGTATTCTATTAAAAAAGCATCGTGTCCGTGAACAGAATTAATTTCGTTATAAGTAACATTTGGGTTTAATAATGCTAATTGCTTTTGTGTTTCTTTGTTCTCTTCAGCAGAAAAAAACAAATCTGAGTTTACTCCTATAATATGGATATTTGCTTTAATTGCATCTAATATATTTTCAGACCTTCCTTTAGTAACATCAATAGTTTTTAACAATTGATTCATTAATTTATAAGCTGATAATTGAAAACGTTCTTGCAATTTATTTCCATGATGCAACAACCAACTCTCCACATTAAAAATTTCTAAATCTTCATTTTTTGAACGTTGAAAGCGCTCTTTAAACGATTCAGGAGTTCTGTAACATAACATAGCGTGCATACGAGCATCGTGCACAGGATTGCTTGAATTTGATAAAAATTGTTCTTGAATTTGACAGTTCGCAATTAGCCAATCAGTCGATTTCCAATCAGTTGCAACAGCAATTAAATGCTTTGTAATCACTGGATTTAACACAGCCATTTCCCAAGCAATTCCACCTCCCAAAGAACCTCCAACAATTGCAAATAATTCTTTAATATTTAGCTTTTCAAGGCCTACTAAGAATAGTTGAGCTATATCTCTTGCTACAAAATCCTTGTAATTTTCAATCACAAAACCATCATACCCATTTCCAGGAATATTGAAGGCTAAAATTGTATATTTTTCAATATCTATAACTTTATTTTCACCAACCACATCTTTCCACCACCCATTTTCTCCAGCCACATCTGAATTTCCTGTTAACGCATGATTTACTAAAACTATAGGTGCAGTATGTAATTTTTTACCAAATACTTGATATGAAAGTGTGATAGCCTTATTAGCTATTCCTTTTTCAGAAATGAAGTTATTTACCGTTATGTATTGTAATAGATTCATCAATTAATATTTATAAATTATCAATAGCCAAAATTGTTTGGCAGGTTTACTTAAATAAAAATTGTCATGAAAAAATGCAGAAATTACCAAAAGGCAATTACGATTCGTTATCTATCCATACGGGTAGAATTTAGCACCTTCTTTATAAATAAAGGGTTGCTAAGGCTTCACAGGGTCTATTCCCTCTGCCTTTCTTGATAACAATAGTCAATAAGTTTATGAACTAAGCTGCAAATTAACACAATAATTTTTTTCTAAACAATTGTTTTCTATTTAAATAACTTTTTTTTAAATTTTGTTAATTATAGATTCCTACCTTCGCAGGAATGACAAATCTATATTGCCAATTTAGAAATTGCTTTAAAAGCCTCTTGTAAATCGTTTTTCAAATCTTCAATATCTTCAATTCCTACTGACAGTCTAATTAAATCTTGTGTTACTCCAGCTGCGGATTGTTGCTCAACTGTTAATTGTTGATGTGTTGTACTCGCTGGGTGAATAATTAATGATTTTGTATCTCCAATATTAGCCAACAATGAAAATATTTTAGTAGCATCTGTCACTATTTTAGCAGCTTCAAAACCTCCTTTTACACCAAAAGTAACTAGTCCGCTTTGACCCTTTGGTAAATATTTTTTAGCCAAGGTATTGTATTTACTACTTTCTAAACCAGGGTAATTTACCCAAGCAACTTCCTCTCTACTTTCTAACCATTGTGCTAATTCTAAGGCATTTGCACTGTGTTGTTTGATACGAACTGGTAATGTTTCTAACCCTTGGATAATTTGAAATGCGTTAAATGGACTTAAAGCTCCACCAAAATCACGCAATCCTTCTAAAATTAATTTAAAGGTAAAAGCTGCTGCTCCCAGAGCTTCACTGTAAACCAATCCGTGATATCCTGCTGATGGTTCTGTAAATTCAGGGAATTTCCCATTGGTCCAATCAAATGTACCCGCATCAATAATGGCGCCACCTAAAGAATTTCCTTGTCCGCCAATATATTTTGTTAATGAATGAATTACTAAATTTGCTCCGTGTTTTATAGGATTCAATAAAGCCGGACTTGCAACAGTATTGTCAACAATAAAAGGCACTCCAGCTGCTTTAGAATGTTCAGCAATTACTTCTAAATCCAAGACATCTAATTTTGGATTCCCTAAAGATTCAACAAAAAAGGCTCTTGTATTATTTTGAACAGCTTTCTTGAAATTTTCTGGATTTGATGCATCTACAAAAGTAGTTGTAATTCCCAATCTTGGTAATGTAACATTTAACAAGGTAAACGTTCCTCCATACAAACTACTAGAAGCTACAATATGATCACCTGATTTTAACAACGTTAATAATCCTGTAGAAATTGCCGAAGTTCCTGAAGCAAAAACAACAGCTCCAATACCTCCTTCAATAGCAGCTAAGCGTTGTTGTAAAATATCGTTAGTTGGATTGTTTAATCTTGTATAGATAAATCCTAATTCTTTTAATGAAAATAAGTTTGCCGCATGTTCTGTATCATTAAAAACATATGATGATGTTTGATAAATTGGAACTGCTCTTGTTCCTCCTGTTTTAGTAGTATCGTGTCCTGCGTGTAATGCTTGTGTTGAAATTTTTTGAGTACTCATAATTATATTTTTTTATTTTTATTATAGTTTTTGAAATAAAAAAAGTCCCTTTGGTATTTTGATATTACCAAAGGGACTTAAATCTTATCGATTTTATTTTTCCATTTATTTTAGGCAATACCGTTTCATTGTGCTACACATCATTTGCATATACATTATCATTGGGTTACACATACTTTTATGGAAATTTAAATTCATTTTAGTTATTCTTTTAAAATAAAAAACCTCTGATAATTCAGAGGTTTCTATTTGTTATATATTATTAGATTTTAAACAATAGCAGCCTCAGCGTAATTTTTACACATCATACCACACATATTGTTCAATTTAATTGTCATTTTCTATCTTTTTGTTGCTGCAAATGTAATTACATTTTTTAAATATGCAACTAAAAAATTATTTTTTTAATTCAGCAGTACCAAAACTTACTGAAAAATCTACACACCAAATGTTCGCTATTTTAAATTTTTCCAAATCGGTATTCGTTGGAATTTCATAAGTAAAATCACCTGAAACGCCCCTCAAATCTCCAAGATTAATGTATTCACTAGAAATAACATCTGTAGATAAATAAACTAACAACTTTGGTCCATTATCTGTTTTGAAATTTGTAAAAGTTAATATTGTTTTATCAGAATTTACAGCTCTTTTTCCTGAAGTTGGATGCGCTCTGGCAACAAAATCACCACCCATTTGTTCAATTACAATTTGCATATCATCACTTTTAGAACAACTCATAATCAGTACTAAACTAAATGAAAATATTACTATATTCTTCATAATAAAAATGGTTTTTAATTTTCTTCATCGAAATTCTTAACAAAACCTTACAAACATTTTTATGAATTATTTAAGACTAAATTGCTATTTAGGTTTTAAATTTTTATAACTTTGCACTCGAAAATAACTCGAGGAAAAATTTGAACTGATTGCAACCTCATTAAAAAATGCTAAAGCAGTAATTATTTACTTCTTTTAGCGACCAAAGCAATCACCATAATTTTCCTTTAATTTAAATTTATAAATTAAAATTATGTCATATTTATTTACATCAGAATCTGTTTCAGAAGGGCATCCAGATAAAGTTGCTGATCAAATTTCAGATGCTTTAGTTGATAATTTTTTAGCCTTTGATGAAAACTCAAAAGTCGCCTGCGAAACACTAGTAACTACTGGTCAAGTTGTATTAGCTGGGGAAGTGAAATCTAATACTTATTTAGATGTTCAAAAAATAGCGAGAGACGTTATTAATAAAATTGGGTATACCAAAAGTGAATATATGTTTGATGGAAATTCTTGTGGAGTTTTTTCAGCAATTCATGAACAATCACAAGATATTAATCAAGGTGTTGATAGAGATTCAAAAGAACAGCAGGGTGCGGGAGACCAAGGAATGATGTTTGGTTACGCTACTAAAGAAACCGAAAACTATATGCCTTTAGCATTGGATTTAAGTCATAAAATTTTAGTAGAATTAGCTGAATTACGTAGAGAGAATAAAGATATTACTTATTTACGTCCAGATTCAAAAAGTCAGGTTACTATTGAATATACTGATGATAATGTACCTTTTAGAATTAAAGATATTGTAGTTTCTACACAACACGATGATTTTGGTCCAGATGACACTAAAATGCTGGCTAAAATTAAAAGCGATGTAATTACCATTTTAATTCCAAGAGTCATTAAAAAATTACCTGCTTCACTAAAAGCATTATTTAATGATAATATTGTGTATCACGTAAATCCAACTGGTAAATTTGTAATTGGTGGGCCTCACGGTGATACTGGTTTAACAGGAAGAAAAATTATTGTTGATACTTATGGAGGAAAAGGAGCTCACGGTGGTGGTGCTTTTTCAGGAAAAGATCCAAGTAAAGTTGATAGAAGTGCAGCATATGCAACACGTCATATTGCAAAAAATATTGTTGCTGCTGGAGTTGCTGATGAAATTTTAATTCAGGTTTCTTATGCAATCGGTGTTGCTGAGCCTATGGGAATTTATGTAAATACTTACGGCACTTCAAATGTTGAAAAATCGGATGGTGAAATTGCTGAAGTTGTTGAAAAATTATTTGACATGCGTCCTGCATTTATTGAAGAACGCTTAAAGTTAAGACAACCAATGTATTTAGAAACTGCTGCTTACGGGCATATGGGTCGTGAAAATACAACAGTTACTAAAACATTTGAAAATGTTGATGGTACTAAAAAAACAATTGATGTTGAATTGTTTACTTGGGAAAAATTAGATTATGTAGACAACATAAAAAAAGCTTTCGGTCTGTAAAAAATCATTCTGAATACGATAAAAGGTTGCTGATAAATTTTAATTTCTTAGCAGCCTTTTTTATTGTGCACAATTCACGCAAAACAAACTTTCAGGCCTAATTAAAATTCTTCCCAAAGGAATTGGTTGTTTACACTTTAAACAAATTCCAAATTCATCACTTCCCAATTGAGAAAAAACACGTTTTAAGTTTCTTAATTTACTTTCAGCTTGTCTCAAAGATGCTTCCATCACACTTTTATTATTAATAGCATCCATGCGAGAAACTCTCCCAATTGCACAATCTGGCTCAATAGGTTTTGTTAATTCTTTATATTCTTTAATAAGGTCTTCAGTTTTTGAAATTTCATCAAACAGTTTTTGTTTTATTTCATCTGTATTCATCGTTAATTCAAAGAGTTTTTATTTATTTTAGAGGTCTTTTCTTTATCATTCCACCTTTAGCATCTTTTATACTATGCATGACAATAAAAGCTTCTTTGTCTATTTTATCAATTTCAGTGTGAAGTTTGGCTAATTCTAACCTAGTTATAAGTGTATAAAGTATATCTGTTGATTTTAGCAAATCTCCGCGCTTACCAAAACCTCGTTTACCTGAATAAATAGTACAACCTCTTCCCATATTTTCAATAATAGCCAATCTAATATCTTCATTTTTATCAGAAATTATGGTTACACCAACATATTCTTCAATACCTGAAACTATAAAATCTACTGTTTTTGATGCTGCTAAATAAGTTAAAATAGCGTACAAAGCAATTTCTACTGAAAATACATAGGCCGCAACTCCAAAAATAAGAATATTAAATATTAAGATGATGTCACCAATTGTTAATGCTGTTTTTCGACTTATAAAAACGGCTAAAACTTCAGTTCCATCAATAACTGAACCTCCACGAATTGCTAAACCAATTCCCATTCCTAAAAAGAAACCACCAAAAACCGCAATTAACAATTTATCATCAGTAATAATTGGAAATGGCACAAAATGCACAAAAATTGCCAGTAAGAAAATAGCTATAATGCTCCGTAAAGCAAACTGTTTACTTATGGTAGAGTATGCCATAAATATAAATGGTAAGTTTATAACTACTAATAAAACAGACAATGGTAATTTTGTAGATTCTGAAATTATTAGTGAAATACCTGTAACTCCACCATCAATAAAAGAATTTGGCAATAAAAAACCTTTTAAACCAAATGCAGCTGATATAATACCTAATAAAATAAAAAAACTATCCCTAATTAAATGTGTGAATTCAACTTTTGTATTTAAAATTTCCTTCTCAATTTCGTTTAATTCTATTTTATTTTTTTTAAGTTTTCGCTTTGCTAGTTCATTTACAATAAATTGAAAAATTGGCTTCATATATATGTTCGGTTTTTAAACTTCTAAAATTTTTATTTATTGATTTCAGTATATTTTCTAATCAAATTCATTTTTATATTTAAAATGAATTTCAAATTTAACCATTATGAATGAAGAATCCTCCTATAAAATTTCTTTTGGAAGAATTTTACGTGTCCAAGTTTTAACACGTTTTAACTTATTTACTTTTGAATCTGGATTAAAATCTAATGTAGTTTCCCAAGAATTTTCGGGATTAAATTCTATTTCCATCCCTTTTAAAACATCACTTGCTACTTTTTTAGAATGAATAATAGCAATACACTCCGTGTTTAAATTTGCACTCCTAGGATCTAAATTAAAAGTTCCAATAACAGTTATATTTCCATCAACTACCATAGATTTTGCATGCAAACCAAAAATAGGTGCATAATCTAAAGTTACTTGTAAATCCCCAGTCATAATTTTTGTTCTTTCAGCAGCGTCAGGACGGAATTCAAAAATTTGAATACCGGTTTCTAATAATTTTTTACGATCGGTTTGATAACTACTAAATGCTTCCAAATTATCTGTTGAAGCTAAACTATTTGTCAATATTCTAATTTTTACACCACGGTTAACCGCATCCCTGAAAAGATTCTGGCTTAAGTCTGAAGTTATTAAATAGGGCGTTTGAATATCCAATGAAAATTGTGCGTTTTTCACCAATTCAATTAAAGCGTCAGTAGAAAATCCACCGCCTCCTAAACCACTTTCCCCATCATTCTTTCCTGGAGCATCTGAAACAAAAGAAACATTATCAACCCACACTAGTTCTCCTGATTTCTTTATTATTTGAAAAGCTTTTGGCAGATTTTGTATTTGATTTCGTATTTGTGGCCAAAAATTTTCAGGATTGCAAGCATATTGATGTAATTTTTTAAACTTATTTTTATCATCTAAATTTTCAACTTCTTTATTAATTAACTCTTTAGCTGCCACACTTAATGAATTATTCCAAAATTGATTAAATGAAGTATTCACATCTTCTGTTACTTTTCCAAGTAGCAACACATCTCTATCTCTAAAATTATATTCGTGGTCATAATCAAAATATTCATCAGCTACATTTCTACCACCTGTAATCACTACTTTTCCATCTACAATAAACGTTTTATTGTGCATTCGTTGGTTAGCTGATCTGAAATCGGTGGTGAATTTTTTTATCTTACTAAAAATATTCTTACCTAAATTTACACCTGGGTTGTAAATTTTAATAGTGATATTTTCATGTGAATCTAAAATTAAAATATCTTCTATATCTGCATCAACCATAATATCATCTACCAAAATTCTTACTTTAACACCTCTGTCTGCAGCTCTCACCAAATAATCACAAGCAATTAGACCAACATTATCAGTTGAAAAAATAAAATACTGAATATCAATTGATTCCACAGCATTTTCACAAAGCCACGCTCTTGTAACCAATGAACCACCACCATCTTCTAAAACATAAACACCTGTTTTACTTTTCATTAGTTCCGAAATATCTTCAAGTTCATTGGATAGATTTGCAGTTTGGTTTGTATGAATATTCGCACAAAAATCTATATCCTCAGAAGTATTTTTTGTTTTATTTTGAGAACAAGAAATCAACAAAATAAGTGCAATAAAATAGCTGTATTTCATATTTTTAGTAGTTGTTTTGTTAAAAGTTGCGACTAAATATACTGTTTAAGATTGAAATAGATTAAAAAAGTTCAGGTGAACCATCTTATAAATCGATAAAATCCTTACATATTAAAAAAATGTAAGGATTTTATTTTTTGCGTTAGGGATGGAATGGCATGTTTGAGCTCTTTTACAGTTTTTTTTAAAACTGTAAAAAGCGAGTAATGAAAGCCCGACCCGCAGGGTAACGCCCTATAAATTATATTTTACTGAAAATAAATAAATTCGTGGTTGAATAAAATATAACGAGGTTGTGTTACTGTTAGAAATTTCGTTGTAACTGTCCGTATTCATGGAGGTGTTATTCGTTAAATTATTTGCCGAAAGTTTAAATTCCCATTTGCTGTCTTTTTGTTGATAATACAACGCTGAATTTAAAAACGAATAGGTGTTTTTTATGGTATTTTCATCGTTTTTATAGTTGTAGTAACTATAATCTGCTGTTAAAATAAAGTTTTTCAGAAACCCTATTTCCATATTGGCAAAAGGCCTGTCGGTTGTGCTTCCTGTGTTTGAATATTCTGAAAATGATTTTTGATACCCAACTTCAAAATTTGGAGCATTTTTAAATTTACTGGCAACACTGGCTTGGTAATT
Source organism: Lutibacter sp. (assembly GCF_041562875.1). GTDB lineage: Bacteria > Bacteroidota > Bacteroidia > Flavobacteriales > Flavobacteriaceae > Lutibacter. The sequence goes on from NZ_JBFFOE010000013.1 coordinate 23,098, forward strand.
ATGAGCTAAGGATTTTGAATGAATTACCGCATCATTTACAATATTATTAAAGATAGAATTGGTAACGCTTGCTCTAAAATTGGTTTTAAGTTTGCTGTATGTTTTGCCATATCTAAAAGATGCCGACAACGTTTCATCAGCTAAATTTGAGTTTACAGGATACGAAATTCTATCAATTCCCAATAATTCTGTGTTATTTTTTATTCCATCTACTTTTTTTGTGTAACTAACAGATGCATGAACATTGGTAAAAGAAAACATACTAAAACTAAAATAATTTAATGAATACTTGTGATATAAGGCGTTTTCTAATTCACGATTTCCACGTGTTAATGAATTATATTTTGCTAAAATATAGCCTTCTGCAATATTGTTGATATCTGAAAACTGTGTAGAAATTGAATAATTGAAACGTAAACTTTCGGATGATTTTAATTGTAAACTAGCATATAAATCTGGCAATATTATTGTTTTATTTTCTTTTATTTCGGTTCCTAATTGGGTATCTTTTGTTGAATAATAATGTAAGCTTACACCAGGATTCAACGTAAATTTACCAGAAACCATTTTGTAATGAACTCCTAAAAATAAATCTGAAAAATTATAATCGGCATCGTTATTTAAAGTTTCATCATTAAAATTTAAAACACTTTCATTCTCTAAAGTTTGAAAAATATTGGACGCTAAATTTTGCTTGCTTTGTGTGGTTCCCAACGTTAAATTAATGTTGCTTTTTGGTGTTAATAAATAGTAATAATCAAATTTAGCATCAAGTTTATTGGTAGTTGTTTTTTTATTTTGAATAAGATTAAAAATGTAATTTCCATCTGCTGTTCCTTCAGTAGGAATCAACACAAAAGGTTGTGATGTAGCTAATGAATTATATAAAGGTTGATCTTTTTCGAAATTATGTTGCATTTCAGCAGCAAAAATATTTTTTTCATCAATGGTATAATACAAATTAAAATTCTGATTTAAAGAAAATGGTTTTTCTTCTTTATAAGTGTCAGCTGCTCTTATATTTGAAGTTACATCGGTTAACTCTGTTTGTTTAGATAGTTTTCCGAAGATATCATAATCTATATGCACATTGGGATTTGGCTTGTAGGTTGTACTAAATTTCAACATCCCAAGTTGACTTCCTTGTATTGCTGAAGTTTCATTTTCCTCAGTTAAATTAAGGTTATTATAAACTGTATTTGATTTTGTATACATGGTTGTTTCAGAATCGTTTACAATTGCAAAACCATTAAAATCAAGTGTTTTTTTAGGAGTCATACTAAAGTTTAACGCCCCAAATTTTGAAAGGATTTCTTGTGCTTTATTATTTTGAACCGTCATAAACCCTAAACCTCCAGATTCCACATTAAAACTAGTTCCGCTACTGCTCATTCCTCCTCGCAAACCTCCTGTAAACCTAAAATAATCGCGCATTGTAAATGGTGTTTCACCAATATTATTAATATCGGCTAATACATTTACACTCTTTTCAGGACTGTAATAAAATAATTTTGGTTTTACAATATGCTTTTCATTATCGCCAATTCCAGCATTTACCTCTCCAAACCAAAAGCGTTTTTTCCCTTGTTTTAATTTAATATTTATGGCTATATTATCTTCATTATTGGTAACGCCACGCATTCCTGAAACTTCATTATAATTTTTTAGCACTTGAATTTTATCAATTGCAGAAGCTGGGATATTTTGAGTTGCCAGTTTAGAATCCCCATCAAAAAACTCTTTGCCTTCAACCAATACTTTTTGAACTTTTTTTCCTTCAACCTCAACTTCACCATTATCATCAATATCTACACCTGGTAATTTTTTAAGTACATCTTCTAATTTTTTTTCTTTTCCAGAAGTAAATGAATCTGCATTGTAACTAATAGTATCACCATCAATTTTAATGGGCATTTCGTAGGTGATTTCAACCTCATTTAAGGATTCATTTGATTCACTTAAAACAATATCTTGTTCCAAATCTGTTAAAGAATTATCTACAGATACTTCTACATTTTTGGTATCAAACCCCAAATAACTCACTTTTAAAGTATATTCCTGACTGTCTTCCAAACTTAATTTATAATTTCCTTTTGAATCTGTTATTGAATAGGATTGTAAAAATTTTGTTCCTTTTTTAAATGCAATTACATTGGCCATTTCTAAAGGAGTTCCTGCTTCGTCTTTAACAATACCTTCTAATTTAATATTTTGAGAAAAGACCATCAATGGAAATATTGTTACTAAAAGTAAACCTGCTATTTTGTTCATTTAACTATATTTTTTTTGAAGCTATTTTATTGTTTTTTAATAGATATTAAATTGAGTCTGATTAATTACACTTCGACAAACTCAGTGTGACATTTCGGAAACTTGTTTAACAGCCCATAAAGACATTTTAACTAAACTTAAAGTAATATTTTATCCTCCAATTCTAATATGTCTTTCACCTCCACCACTTTTCTCACGTTCATTGCTCATTCTTTCTCTCATTTCTTTAGTTTTTTCTTCAAAAATTTTGTCGTATTCTTTTTGCGTAACTACTTTTCCTTTTGATGGTTCACTTATCTCTGATTTATCTTTTGGGTTCATCACAATTTTTGTGCATAATATTTGAGTATTACCATCACTTATTTCTAAAATTAAACCTGGCAAACCCCAATAATCACTTGGTCCGTGACTTACAGGAATATCAAGCGTGTACCATGCCGTTACAATAATTAATTCCATAACGGTTTCCTTTGGTTCTTCTTCTTTTTCTGAGTTATTATTATTTCCTCTTCCAAATCTAAAACTGGTATTTCTTACAGGTCTTTCAACAACAGTAGTTGCTTTAAAACATAAATTTTCACCTATCATTTTGGTTTCCTGCTCCATTTTCCAATCATAAATCATTAAGCTATCTTTAATTAAGAAATTTTTACCGCTAAACTCATTTTCTTTGGCTGAAGTTTTAGTTTGTGTATTTTTATAATAATTTCCTGAAATTCCACCGCCCATCATCATAAATCGCATTCCTCCATGACCACCAGCAGATTGGTCTAATTTTTCTTCTTCTTTATAAATTGAAGCAATTTTATCAAATGTTAAAGTATAGGTTTTTTCCAATTGATTTTTCATCATTTCTTCAATTCGTTTTACTCTATCTGCTGGTATTCCTGAACCTGCCAAATCCATTTCCATAGTCGATTTTGTTTGGTAAACTGCTTTTCCCTGAAAATCTTGAGCACTTATTTTATTTATGACTAATACTAGTAAAATAGTTATACTTTTTAAAAGAAAATTTTTCATTGTATGGTATTTTAAAATTAATTTCTGAACAAATATATACTCTTATTAAATTTATTACAGTTAATTAGTGTTAACGATTGTTAAGCAATTGTGATAATACAATTTATGTGCTTAACTTTGAAACTATGAATAAGAAAAACTACAAATGGGTTGTTTATTTTATTGGTATTACAGTAATTACAACAATTGCTGTGCAAGTTTATTGGAACTTAAGAGAATACCAAATAAACAAACAAAATTTAATTAGTACCGTACAACTGAGTTTAGATAATTCGGTTGAAGCTTATTTTGTGAATTTAACTAAATCGGGTATTATTACGTACACTTCATTAGATTCCGTTAATTTAAAAGAAAAAACTGACACCATTATTGTGAGCACAAAATCTAGAAGAGATTTTAGAAAAAAAATAGACAGTACTTTGAATAATATGGCTAAACATGATGGAGAAAAACCTATTTTAATTAAATCTCCAAGAAATAATTTCCACCCTTACTTCATTGAAAAAAAGACCCTTCCAAAACATTTTGACAGTTTAATATCTAAAGTTATTATTTCAATTTCAAGAGACACTCTTGATTTAAAAAAATTAGACACTTATTTAATTGATGAATTAAAACGCAATAAAATTGATGTCACTTACGCTTTAAAATACAATTATATACCATTTCACGAAGATGATAGCATTGGGACAAAAACAATAGAATATAATCTTAATAATTTTCCTAAAAAGTATTTAACCACCATTTCAAATTCTAATTTTTTACCACATAGAAGTAAGTTAGAATTGTATTTTACAAATGAAACTACTATTCTATTAAGAAATTCATTTATAAGTATTTTGCTCTCCTTATTGTTATCAATAAGTATTATTGCCAGTTTATTGTATTTGCTAAAAACCATTTACAAACAAAAACAGTTGGCTGAAGTTAAAAACGATTTAATAAACAATATTACACACGAATTTAAAACACCCATTGCAACTATTTCAACAGCTTTAGAAGCTATGAAAAATTTTAATGCGCTAAATGATAAAGTAAAATCTGAAAAATACATTGCAATTGCAAACTCACAAGTTTCTAAATTAAATTTAATGGTAGAGAAAATTTTAGAAACTGCTGCATTAAATCACGAAGAATTAGCCCTCAACAAACAACCTATAAATCTAGTTGAATTGGTTGAAGAAGTGATTGAAAAATATAAAATTATTAATTCTGAAAAAACTTTTAAATTTAGCAGCTCAATTAAAACTACGCTCATAAACTTAGATAAATTTCATTTTGAAAATGCTTTAGGAAATATTATAGATAATGCCATAAAATATGGTGGAGATCAAATTAATATTGAATTAACTTCAATAAAAAATAAAATTGTTATTCTAATTAAAGACAGTGGAAATGGAATTTCTAAAGCCCATAAAGAGAAGGTTTTTGAGCAATTTTATAGAATTCCAATGGGAAATACGCACAATGTAAAAGGTTTTGGCATTGGTTTGTATTATACCAAAAAAATTATTGAAAAACACAATGGAACCGTGACTATTATTTACGACAAAAATAATAGTACCTTATTCAAAATTGAATTACCAAATGAATAGTCCTGTAAAAATATTATTAGCCGAAGACGAACCTTCTTTAGGACAAATTATAAAAGAAAGCTTAGAAACTCGAAATTTTGAAGTATTACTTTGTGCTAATGGTGAAGAAGCTTATAAAGTTTATAAATCTGAAAATCCGCTTTTATTGGTTTTAGATGTAATGATGCCAAAAAAAGATGGCTTTACACTTTCCAAAGAAATTAGGGAAGAAAACCCTGATATTCCAATTATATTTTTAACTGCAAAATCTCAAACTGAAGATGTAGTTGAAGGATTTTCTATTGGTGGTAATGATTATTTAAAGAAACCCTTTAGCATGGAAGAGCTTATTGTTAGAATAAATGCGCTTTTAAAAAGAGGAAAAGGAGACTTAAATGATGGGCCAATAAAAATTGGGAAGTATATTTTTAACTTAAAAAAACAAACACTTCAAACAGCTACTTCTATTGAAAATTTAACGCATCGTGAAGCTCATTTATTATACTATTTAATAAAAAATAAAAACCAAGTTTTGGAACGTTCCTTCATTTTAAAAAAATTATGGGGCGATGATGATTTTTTTAATGCAAGAAGTATGGATGTTTTTATTACAAAACTTCGAAAAAAATTAAAAGAAGATACGGCTATTCAAATTATAAATGTTAGGGGTTACGGGTACAAATTAATTTATTAACAGTTTATATTTGAGTACCAAAAACACGAAAAATTTAGTTACTTTAGCGTTTTAAATTTCACTTAAAGATTAATTATGCACGTAGCTATTGCTGGAAATATTGGAGCCGGAAAAACAACATTAACAAAACTTTTAGCAAAACATTATAAATGGGATCCTCATTTTGAATCTGTAGATGAAAATCCTTATTTAGATGATTTTTATGGTGAAATGGAGCGTTGGTCTTTTAATTTACAGGTGTACTTTTTAAACAGTAGATTTCGTCAAGTATTAGAAATTAGAGAAAGTGGAAGAAGCATTATTCAAGATAGAACTATTTATGAAGATGCTCGGATTTTTGCACCAAACTTACACGCAATGGGTTTAATGACTAATAGAGATTTTAAAAATTATGAATCACTATTTGAACTCATGGAACGCTTGGTTACACCTCCCGATTTATTAATTTATTTAAGAGCTTCAATTCCTACATTAGTTGGTCAAATTCATAAAAGAGGTCGTGATTACGAAAACTCAATAAGCATAGATTATTTAAGTAGATTAAATGAACGCTATGAAGCTTGGATTACAAAATACACCAAAGGAAAATTACTAATAATTGATGTTGATAATTTAAATTTTGTTGATAATCAAGAAGATTTGGGAACTGTTATTAATAAGATAGACTCTCAAATTAACGGGTTATTTTAAGAAACAATTTATTTCAGAAAACGATAAGATTACAATAAAAATTATAAACAAAAAATGGGTTACTTAAATTAAGTAACCCGTTTTTTTATTGGTTCAATGCTATTAACTATTAATACGCATTTTATAGAATGATCTATACACAAAATAAAGTGCTATTGCCAAGAAAACAAAACCAAAATAATGTGCAATATCTCTAAATGAAGGAGAAATAGCAATTTCCATAGCTAATAACCCAAACAATGTTGTGAATTTAATAATTGGATTAAGTGCTACAGAAGAGGTATCTTTAAAAGGATCTCCTACCGTATCTCCAACAACAGAAGCTGCATGTAAATCAGTTCCTTTTTCTTTCATATCTACTTCTATTACTTTTTTCGCATTATCCCAAGATCCACCTGCATTCGCCATAAAAATAGCTTGATACAAACCGAAAAACGCAATAGATATAAGATAGCTTATAAATAATGATACCGGAGCTGCAGCAAGAATTAAATCTGCTTCACTCATGCCTTCAACAATTCCTGTAGGAGCAGAAAAGAAAGCAAATGCCAATGCAAAAGAGAAAACTGCAATAAAAATATTTAACATTCCTTTTTGTGCATATTGTGTGCAAATTTTAACAACTGCTCTAGATTTTTCTACGTCAGCTTTTTTAGGAGCGTCGGGATCTAAATTAATATTGTCTTTAATATAAGCAACCGCTTGACTTGCTCCAGTAGTTACAGCCTGAATACTAGCTCCTGAGAACCAATAAATAACCGCCCCACCCAATAAAAATCCAAAAATCGTATATGGATTCAATAAATTTAAAACTTGCTCAGGCTTAATACCCAACGAATGTTCAATTACCAAAATCAAAGCAAAAATCATGGTAGTTGCACCTACAACAGCTGTACCAATCAATACTGGTTTAGCAGTTGCTTTAAAAGTATTTCCAGCACCATCATTTGCTTCTAAATAATATTTTGATTTTTCAAAATCTGGAGTAAATCCAAAATCTCGTTCAATTTCAGGAGTAATTGCAGCAATATCTTCTTCAATTAAAGATAGTTCATAAATAGATTGCGCATTGTCTGTTACTGGTCCATAACTATCTACAGCAATAGTAACTGGTCCCATACCTAACATACCAAAAGCTACTAAACCAAAAGCGAAAATAGATGGATAAATCATAATATCACCTAAACCGTAAGTTGAAGCATAATAAGCTACAAACATTAAGAAGAAAAATACCATTCCTAACCAAAATGCACTAAAATTACCAGCAACTAGTCCAGAAAGAATATTAAGAGATGCTCCACCTTCTTTAGAGGCTTCAACAACTTCTTTTACGTGTGTGGATTTAGGACTTGTAAATAATTTTGTAAACTCAGGAATAAGCGCTGCGCCAAGTGTACCCGCACTAATTATTACAGACAATGTAATCCATAAACTATTTCCAAGATCTCCAATTAAAAAATAACTTGCAACAAAAGTAACACCCATAGATAAGATAGATGTAATCCAAACTAGTGACGTTAGTGGTTTTTCAAAATCCAATTCATCAACATTGTTATATTTCGCTTTTGTAATGGCTCCATTAATCCAGTAAGAAACAATGGAAGTGATTATCATTAATATACGCATTACAAAAATCCAAACTAATAGTTGAGTTTGTAAAGCAGTATCTGTAATCGCCAATAAAATAAAAGAGATTAAAGCAACTCCGGTAACTCCATAGGTTTCAAAACCATCAGCAGTTGGACCAACAGAATCTCCTGCATTATCTCCAACACAGTCGGCAATAGTACCTGGGTTACGTGGATCATCTTCACCAATTTTAAAGATTACTTTCATTAAATCAGAACCAATATCCGCAATCTTAGTAAAAATACCACCTGCAATACGTAAAGCCGAAGCACCTAAAGATTCACCAATAGCAAATCCAATAAAACTAGCCCCTGCATACTCTCCAGGAACAAACAAAAGAATAACAAGCATTAATAATAATTCCAAAGAAATTAATACTACACCAATACTCATTCCTGCATTTAATGGAATGTTTAATAATTTAATTGGTTTTCTTTCAAGAGAAGCAAAAGCCATACGAGAGTTGGCTAAAGTATTCATTCGTATTCCAAACCAAGCAACGGCGTAGGAACCTAAAATTCCAAGAATCATCCATCCAAGAATCATCAATACACCACCTACTCCGAATAAATGTTCACCTGTTACAGGGTCTTTTGATAAAAATCCGAAATAAAACGCAACTGCTGTACCTATAAATGCAAATAAAATAAAAATAAATTTTCCTTGTTGAATTAAATAGGTTTTTGAAGTTTCAAAGATTACTTGAGCAACATCTAACATAGATTTATGAGCCCTTATTTTTTTTACTTGTACAAATTGGTAAAACCCAAAAAGTAAACCAGCTAACGTAATCAAAAAGCCCCAATATAGAATACTTTGTTCTTTAATTGCATCTGGGATTACGAGATCTGCTTCACTTGCCATACTGCGCATTGGAAACATTAATACAACTAAAATTGCGATAATTTTTTTCATTTGATATATAGATAAAGATTAGTGATTGTTTTTAAAGGCAGGTAGACATTGGAATTAAAAATATTAACATAAGTATTCGTATTTTTTCTAGTTAAAATTAGATTACTAAAATACTCCATTTTAAATAATACCATTTAGTCGTTAATAATGTATAAATATAAAAATTTAATATTAAATGAAGACTATTTTTTAAATAACCGAAAAAATAATTTTAAAATTTTAATGTATTTATATTTCATTCCTATTTATTATAAACAAAAAACTCGCTAATAGCGAGTTTTTTGTTTATGTACTTAAAAGTTAAGATTTTTATTTAATAACCTCTTCAATTATGATTTTTTCTACTTTAACTTTAACACTATCCAATTTTTTACTAGAAAGTTTATCTTCTACTTCTTTTTCTGTTCCTTCAATAATTTTAACATCCGTTAAAACTTTACCATTTTCTGTTGAAGTTGTTGTAACAGTTGCTTTCACAGTTCCATCGTCATTTTTAAACATTTCAACTTTTACTTCTTTAGAAATTTCATTAACAACAACTTCCATAGCCGCTTTTTCTTTTGAATAATCAGCAACTTCAACAATATCTAATGCAATACTTGGTGCAATAACCAATGCAACAACTGACATTAATTTTAATAATATATTTAATGATGGTCCAGAAGTATCTTTAAAAGGATCTCCAACTGTATCACCTACAACAGCAGCTTTGTGAGCTTCTGTTCCTTTTTTACCTTGTTCTTCAATCATTTTTTTTGCATTATCCCACGCACCACCAGCATTAGATTGAAAAATTGCCATTACAACACCTGTTGTGGTAACACCAGCTAATAAGCCTCCTAACATTTCGGCTCCTCCAATAAACCCAACAGCAACTGGAACAACTAAAGCCAATAATCCAGGTAATACCATTTCTCTTATTGAAGCTTCTGTGGAAATTTCAACACATTTTTCATATTCAACATATTCATCAGCTTCATCAAAAATAGCAAGTTCTTCTTCTGAAAAATTAGTTTTATCAGAATCATGTTTACGCATCACTTCTAACGCAGCGTGTAATTGGGGAATATCTCTAAACTGACGACGAACTTCTTCAATCATAGCCATTGCAGCTCTACCTACTGCTTTCATTGATAAGGCAGAAAATACAAATGGTAACATTCCTCCTACTAATAAGCCCGCCATAATTTTTGGTTGAGAAACATCTATAGCCGTTATATTTGCGGTTTTCATAAAAGCTGCAAATAAGGCAAGTGCGGTTAATGCTGCAGATGCAATTGCAAACCCTTTACCAATTGCAGCAGTTGTATTACCAACAGCATCTAATTTATCTGTACGTTCACGAACTTCACTTGGTAAATCAGCCATTTGAGCAATCCCACCGGCATTATCAGATATTGGTCCATACGCATCTACAGCTAATTGAATTCCTGTATTTGCTAACATACCAACAGCGGCAATAGCAATACCATATAAACCTGCAAAGTAATGAGACACTATAATTGCAATAGCAATTAAAAGTACAGGGAACATTGTTGACATCATTCCTACTCCTAAACCAGCAATAATATTGGTAGCTGAGCCTGTTTCAGATTGTTTTACAATTGACAGTACTGGCTTAGTTCCTGTACCAGTATAGTATTCAGTAGCTTTACCTACACCAAAACCAGCTATTAAACCTGTTAATGTTGCATAAAAAACACCCATAGCTCCAAACGGCAAACCTTCTATAGATTCTGGTAACATTTCATTTATTATGAAATATGAAGCTACAATCATTAATGCGCCTGACCCAAATTCTCCTAAATTTAATGCTTTATGAGGTGAACCTCCTTCTTTTACTTTTACAAAAAAAGTACCAATAATTGACATAATAATACCAACAGCTGCAAGAACCAAAGGTAAATAAACGGCTCCTAAACCATTAAAGTTTGGTGTGAATATAAAAGCTCCTAAAACCATAGTACCAATAATTGAACCTACATACGATTCAAATAAATCAGCTCCCATACCAGCTACATCTCCAACATTATCTCCAACATTATCCGCAATTGTTGCAGGATTTAATGGGTGATCTTCGGGAATACCTGCCTCAACTTTACCAACTAAATCTGCTCCAACATCTGCAGCCTTGGTATAAATACCACCACCAACACGCGCAAATAAAGCAATTGAAGAAGCTCCCAATGAAAAACCTGAAAGCACATTTAATACCATTGGAATATTTTCTGCGCCAGGCCACATATATTGGTAAAACATAAATAAGCCGCTTAAACCTAAAACACCTAAACCTACAACACCCATTCCCATAACTGAGCCACCAGCAAAAGCAACTTCTAATGCTTTTTCTAATGATGTTCTTGCCGCTTGTGTTGTTCTTACATTTGCTTTTGTAGCTGCTCTCATTCCAATAAAACCTGCTAATGCAGAGCAAATTGCACCAATTACAAATGATAATGCTACCATACTATGAGAAATATGATTATCTAATTCCCCTCCATATTCGGAATTTCCTTTAAAAAATAATAAGATTGCTACTCCAACTATAAAAATTAAAAGTATTTTGTACTCAGCTTTTAAAAAAGACATTGCTCCATCAGCAATGTGTTTTGCAATTTTTGACATTTTCTCATTTCCCTTGTCTTGTTTTGTAACCCAAGTATTTTTTACATATACAAACAAAAGACCCAATATTCCAAACAAGGGTAAATAATTCACTATTATCTCCATTTTTAATTTTAATTAATTAGTTAGTTTTTTAATGGAGCTAAAAATAGTTATTTCAAACGTTTTCGCAAGATTTTTATCTAAAAAAAACCTTTCAGAAATGAAAGGTTTTTTAAATTGTGATTTTTATATTGTAAACGTTCTTTTTTTCTTGTGATCACTAGTGTCATATCTAGCAACACATTCATGGTAAATTTTAATTGCTTCTTCGGCATTTCCCCAACCACCAACATCAACTTTTTTCTCTTCTAAATCTTTATAAACTTGAAAAAAGTGCTCTATTTCTTTTAATCGATGTGGGTTTAAATCTGAAATATCTAATCTATTATTCCAAATAGGATCTGAAACTGGTACGCAAATAATTTTTTCATCAGGTCCTTTTTCATCTGTCATATGAAAAACACCAATTGGTCTAACCTCCATAACTACCATTGGAAAAGTTGGTTCAGAACCTAATACCAATACATCTAGTGGATCTTTATCTAATGCTAAAGTTTCAGGGATAAATCCATAATCTCCTGGATACATCATAGAAGAAAATAACATTCTGTCAAATCTAATTTTATGTAATGTAAAATCATATTCATACTTATTTCTACTTCCTTTTGGTATTTCAATTAACACATCAAATGTTAACATTTTTTTATTCTTAGCAGTCATTCTTTTTAGTTTTTCTTAAAGCAAAAGTACAAAAATCATTAAGTAAAGTTGATAAATATCATGTTATTTTAAAAATGGAAACCAAAAGCTCCTTTTATAGCAAAATTATTTGCTCCAGGAGTATCTCTATAATTTCCTCTCCAGCTAAAATCTAACCTAAAAACTTTAAATATATTTCCAACACCTACACTATATTCAAAGTATCCTTTTGTGGGCGCCATATAATTAATATTGTTAGTTGCATTTAAAGCTATATTTTTATCGGAAAGTTCACCCCAAACCGCTTTTACACCAACTAATTCACGTAAATTTAATTTTCGTAATAATGGTATTCTTGAAAAAAACCGTCCATTAAAATTATGTTCTAAGTGAAGTGATACATATGTATCAGTTACAAATTCATAATAATCTAATAAAGAATAAGTACCTTCAATTGTAAAATAAGATTGATTTCCAGGAACAACACTTAATAAACCTAATGGAACTTCTCCAAATGTTTTTCCAACTTCAAAAGTAGTAAACATTCGCCCAAAACCACCTATTAATATTGGTTGACGATAATAAAATTGTACTTTTTCATAATCAAAATCACTATTAAAAACTCCTTTTATACCTCTAGAGTAATTTAAAAATAATGTAGAATATGTATCTGTAACTTCATTTCGTTCAACACCATAACCTATGTTTTTTCTGTTGGGAGTATACCTAATTGAAAAATCAAGCTCAGATTGTGCTAATTCTGATTTTTTAATTGTTTGAGCTTCATCAACCCAATAATCTAAATTAAATGTTTCTGGCGATGCAGATTCTAGGGTTCTATATGAAGAACCTAATCTAAACTCTAAATTATTTACAGGCTCCATAGACATATAAACATTTGATAAGTTTATGGAGGTTAGTTTACTATTATCTCCACTAGCAAATAATGAAGATGATGCAAAACTTCGTCCTAAAACATCATTCGTAGTTGTTAAACTTACGCCAATCTGCTCTACATCCCTCCTATTTCCTGCTCCAATTATAAATCTACTTTTTGGGTTTAACATCCATTTTCCGGAAGCTCCATATTTAAATTTATTATCTTTAAAACCATAAGCTGTATACCCTTGAATTCTCCATGGTTCATTCCCTCCTAAAAATGTTCTACCTCCAACACGAATACGCCATCCTTCAACATCATTTTTCCCAAAGGTTGAAAAAATTGGTCCATAATCAAAATTGTTAAATTCTACATAGCCAGAGCCCAAAATAGAAACTAAATTATAAATTTTCTTAAATTTTGGAACTGTTTTTAAGGTATCCAACATCTTATAAATACCTTCTTCGTTTTTATTTAATTCTTCTTGCCTATTGACACTCCAATAATCATCCTTTTTATTGTAAATTTCATCATCATAAACATTTATTTCTTTCGCATAAAATTTAGCTTCTTTCTCTTTATTAAATTGATAGTCTTTGTACATAGTAGTTCTTCTACCGTACATCCCCTTAGCTTTTTCTTTCTTTTTAAAGCTAAAATCTGACAACATATAATCTCGTTTCAGTAAAAATACCGAGTCATTTAAAACATCAAATTCCTGTTCAATATAAATGTCTTTTACCCAGTTTATATTAGCGCTACGATTGGCTTGCATATTAATTTCCTTAACTGCAAACGTGGTATCATTCACCCAAAAATCGCCTTTAAAAGTTAATTCATTTTTTCTTCTAGGGTAGTATAAAATATTATAACACCATTTATTATCTATAAAAGCGCTATCTCTTAAAATATAGTTATAGGTTGAAATTCCTGCAGCTTTTGAAATTGGACTCACAAAACTTTTGTCGAAAATTTTAATATAGCTATCATATACATTATAATCTACGTACAAATCTTTAATAAATGCAATCACATTTTGATTGGATTCAAACCCAGAATTTTTATTAGCAATTAAATCTTCTCGAAAGCTTTTTCCTTCTTTATTTTTACCGTATGATTTATAAACAGATTCATTTATAAAAATTGGTAAAAAAGCTTTTCCTGTAATTCGTGATGTATCAATTGCATCAAAAACAAACTCCATTCCCTTAAAGAGTTTACTTTTTTTCATAGCGCTATCAATATTATTTAAATCAAATTCTAATTTTTCATATTTTTCATATTGATATTGATCGAATAAATAAATACCGTTTTCACGTTTTTTCTCCCAAATCTTTTTTAGAATTGCTATTGCTGGATTTCCTTTTTTCTTTACTTTTCCGCTATAAATAAAAACTTCATCTAATCTGGAAGCTTCTTCCTTTAAGGTAATTATTAAATTAAAATCCCTATTTTTTACAGTAATAATTTTAGTTTCAAAACCTAAAAAAGAAATTTCTACTTGCGAGTACGTTTTATCGGATTCTAAATAAAATTTTCCATTTTCATCTGAAACCGTCCCTGTAGTTGAGCCAACAAAAATAATATTTGCAAAAGGAACTGTTTCGTTTTGTTCATCTATAACAACACCGCTAACTTTTACTTGTGCAAAACCAACAGAAACAACAAACAATAATAAACTAAGTAATTTATTTTTTCTCATAATAATAAAAAAATCCTTTCAAGTTAGATCTCGAAAGGAATTTATAACGCAAATTCTATGCTTTTATTTTTTATATAGTACATCTTTAACGGCTTTCACAACATCGTTAAAGTTTGGTAACCATTCTTCAAGTAGCACTGGAGAGTATGGTGCAGGTGTATCTGCTGTAGTAATTCTTCTAATTGGCGCATCCAAATAATCAAATACATTTTCTTGCACTTGGAATGTAATTTCTGATGAGATACTTGCAAAAGGCCATGATTCCTCTAAAATAACCAATCTATTTGTTTTTCTTACTGAAGTAAAAATAGCTTCAAAATCCATTGGTCTAATGGTACGCATATCTAATATTTCAACCGAAATTCCTTCTTTTTCTAAAATATCAGCAGCTTTGTAAGCTTCTTTAATTATTTTTCCAAATGAAACAATTGTTACATCTGTTCCTTCTCTTTTGATATCTGCAACTCCAATAGGAATTATGTATTCTCCTTCTGGAATTTCCATCTTATCGCCATACATTTGTTCAGACTCCATAAAAATCACAGGATCATTATCTCTAATAGCTGCTTTTAATAAACCTTTTGCGTCATAAGGATTTGAAGGTATAATTACTTTCAATCCAGGTGTATTTGCAAACCAGTTTTCAAAAGCCTGTGAGTGTGTAGCACCTAATTGCCCTGCAGAACCTGTTGGCCCTCTAAAAACAATTGGACAGTTTAATTGTCCACCAGACATTTGTCTGATTTTTGCTGCATTATTTATAATTTGATCAATACCTACTAATGCAAAATTGAAAGTCATAAACTCAACAATTGGTCTATTACCATTCATTGCAGATCCAACAGCAATACCAGTAAAACCAAGCTCAGCAATTGGAGAATCTATCACTCTTTTTGCCCCAAACTCATCTAACATTCCTTTAGAAGCCTTATATGCGCCATTGTACTCAGCAACTTCCTCTCCTATCAAGAAAATTGTTTCATCTCTGCGCATTTCTTCGCTCATCGCTTCACATATAGCTTCCCTAAATTGTATTGTCTTCATCTTGTCTGTTTTTTAAGATTTGCAAAAGTAAGCATTTCTAAAATTAGAATCAAAAAAATAATGTCATATAAAATATTTACTATGCGTGCATAGTATTTTTAAAAAAAAAATAGTACATTCGTTTTTATAAATAAAAATGCTGTTTAATTTTAGACCAAATATTTAAAACACACAATAAAATGAAAATATTAGTTTGTATTAGTCACGTTCCAGACACTACTTCAAAAATCAATTTCACTGAAAATGATACTAAATTTGATAGTAATGGCGTGCAATATGTTATAAACCCATTTGATGAATTTGCTCTTACAAGAGCTATGTGGTTTAAAGAAAAGCAAGGAGCCTCTGTAACTGTAGCAAATGTGGGGACTGTTGCAACTGAACCTACTTTACGTAAGGCATTGGCTATTGGTGCTGATAATGCTATTAGAGTAAATACAGAAGCTATTGATGGTTTTTCAGTTGCTAAAGAATTAGCTGAAGTTGTAAAAAATGGAGGTTATGATTTAGTGCTAGCTGGGAGAGAATCTATAGATTATAATGGTGAAATGGTTCCTGGAATGCTTGCTGCATTGTTAGACTATAATTTTGTAAATGCTTGTATTGGTCTTGAAATTGACGGTGATAAAGCAACTATTTCACGTGAAATTGATGGTGGGAAAGAAGTTCTTACATCTACCTTACCTTTAATTATTGCCGGTCAAAAAGGATTGGTTGAAGAAAAAGATTTACGTATCCCAAATATGAGAGGTATTATGATGGCGCGTCAAAAACCTTTAACTATTGTTGAACCAATAAATAGTAATCCAGCAACTTCAATTACTTCATTTGAAAAACAAGCCGCAAAATCTGCTTGTAAAATAGTTGATAATGTAGATGAACTTATTAGTTTATTGCATAATGAAGCTAAAGTAATATAGTTATTATAAAATTGAATCAACTAAACAAATAAACGATTTAACAAACAAAAATATATGTCAGTATTAGTTTTTGCCGAAACATCGGAAGGAAAATTTAAGAAATCTGCTTTTGAAGTAACATCCTACGGGAAAAAAGTTGCAGAGCAGTTAGGAACAACTATTGTTGTATTGACAATAAATTCAAACAATCCTACATTATTATATACCTATGGTGCAGAGAAAGTTTTAAATGTTTCAAATGACGCATTAAAAACTTTTAATGTTAACATATTTGCTAACATTATTAAGCAAGCTGCTGAAAAAGAAGGCTCCCAAATTGTTATATTAGATTCAACTGCAAATAGTTTATACATGGGTCCAAATGTTGCTGTTAATTTAAATGCTGGTTACGCAACAAATGTTGTAGCATTACCAAGTTCAACTTCACCGTTAACTGTAAAAAGAAAAACCTTTTCAAATAAAGGATTTAATAACACTGTATTTAATACAGATATCAAAGTTATCTCATTAGCAAAGAATTCTTATGGTTTACATGAAAATGTAGTTTCAGGAAGTATTGAAGAATTTTCCCCTTCTATTATTGAAAGTAAACTTAGTTCTTCTGCTATAGAACAAACTTCTGGAAAAGTAACTATTGCTGATGCTGATGTTGTAGTTTCAGGAGGTAGAGGTTTAAAAGGACCTGAAAACTGGGGTATGATAGAAGAATTAGCTGAAGTTTTAGGAGCTGCAACTGCTTGTTCTAAACCTGTTTCAGATTTAGGATGGAGACCTCATAGTGAACACGTTGGACAAACTGGAAAGCCAGTGGCTTCAAATTTATACGTTGCAATTGGAATTTCAGGCGCAATTCAACATTTAGCCGGTGTTAACTCATCAAAAGTAAAAGTTGTAATTAACACCGACCCTGAAGCACCTTTCTTTAAAGCTGCAGATTATGGAATTGTAGGTGATGCTTTTGAAGTGGTTCCAAAATTAATTGAAAAGTTAAAAGAATTTAAAGCAAATAACGCATAATTTTATTAAATTGTGCCTCTTAAATAGACTGTCTAATTATTGTACATTAAAGTCCTTTGATTAGACAGTCTTTTTTGCTAATTTTAACTTATGAGTTTAGTTCGTCTAAATATTAAAGGAATATCTTATAGTCAAACACAAAGTGGCGCATACGCATTGGTGTTAAGTGAAGTAGATGGAAGTAGAACATTACCTATTGTTATAGGAGCTTTTGAAGCGCAATCAATTGCAATTGCTTTAGAAAAGGAAATTAAACCCCCTCGACCTCTTACACATGATTTGTTTAAAACTTTTGCAGATAGATTTCACATTATCATAAAACAAGTCATCATTCACAAATTGGTTGATGGCGTATTTTATTCAAGTTTAATTTGTGAACGAGATAAAATTGAAGAAATTATTGACACTAGAACTTCTGATGCAATTGCATTAGCAACACGCTTTAATGCTCCAATTTTTACCTATGAAAATATATTAGACAAAGCTGGAATCTATTTAAAAATGAAAGATCCATTGACTACTGATGATGATCCTTTAAGTATTGAAAATTTAATAGATGAACCTGTTAAAAATGAAACTTCCTTTTCTGAAGACACACTCAAACAATTAAACGAAAAATTAAATGAAGCTATTCAGCAAGAAAATTATGAATTAGCAGCAACCATTCGTGATGAAATAAATAAACGTACTTCCAAATAACTCACACAATTAAATATTCGAAAAATTATGAATGTAAAAATAAAACTAACTATTATGAGTTTCCTGCAATTTTTTGTTTGGGGAGCTTGGTTAATAACTGTTGGTGTATATTGGTTTCAAAATAAACAATGGTCAGGTTCAGAATTTGGAGCAATTTTCTCAACAATGGGTATTGCCTCTCTATTTATGCCAACATTGACGGGAATTATTGCAGACAGATGGATTAATGCTGAAAAATTATATGCTATTTTACATATTTTGGGCGGATTAACTTTAATTTTTGTTCCATTAATTAACAATCCAAATGATTTCTTTTGGATTATTTTGTTAGCTATGGTGTTTTATATGCCAACTATTGCTTTATCAAATTCTATCTCTTATAATGCATTAAAAAGTAATGGCCTAGATGTTATAAAAAGTTTTCCTCCTATTAGAGTTTGGGGTACTGTTGGTTTTATTGTTGCAATGTGGATCACTAATTTATCTGGTAATAAAGACTCTTCCAATCAATTTTATATAGCAGGAGTAGTTGCTATAGGACTAGGAATTTATTCATTTTTCTTACCTAAATGTCCGCCACAAGGTGCAACTGAAGGTGAAAAATCAATTGTAAAAATATTAGGATTAGATGCTTTTAAACTATTTAAAAATTATAAAATGGCATTATTTTTCTTGTTTAGTATGCTACTTGGTGCATCTTTACAATTAACTAATGCATACGGAGATGTCTTTTTAGATGATTTTAAACATATAGCAGAATTTGCAGACTCTATTGTAGTTAAATATTCTACCCTAATTATGTCTATATCTCAAATATCAGAAACCTTATTTATTTTAGCTATTCCTTTTTTCTTAAAACGTTTTGGTATTAAAAAAGTGATGTTAATGAGTATGTTTGCTTGGGTTTTACGATTTGGGCTTTTTGCATACGGCGATCCAGGATCAGGTGTATGGATGATTATTTTATCTGGTATCGTTTATGGTATGGCATTTGACTTTTTCAACATTTCAGGTTCTCTTTTTGTAGAAACAGAAACAGATGCCTCTACAAGAAATTCAGCTCAAGGTCTTTTTATGATGATGACTAATGGATTTGGTGCAATTATTGGAAGTGTTGCAAGTGGAATTATTATTGATCAATATTTCACATCAGAAACTGGTAAAGATTGGAATGGCATTTGGCTCACTTTTGCTATCTATTCTTTAATAGTTACTGTTTTATTTGCACTGTTTTTTAAGCATAAACACAACCCTGAAAGTATAGGAGAAGTTAACCATTAACTGACAAGAAAGTTTAGCAAAACAATTCAAGTTAAATTCAGTTTTTAAAATTAGAACATTAGTTTCTTTTACTCAAAAGCTAATTTTTTTTATAAAAAAACCCAATAAACTATCTAATAGCTGATTTTATTTGAAAATCAGCTATTACTTAAAAAATTTTAAATGAAACAATATTTAAATTTAATAAAACACGTTCGCGATAACGGAATTGTTAAAGAAGATAGAACTGGAACAGGTACTAAAAGTGTTTTTGGATATCAAATGCGTTTTGATTTAAGTGAGGGATTCCCAATGCTAACTACAAAAAAATTACATTTAAAATCTATTATTTATGAATTATTGTGGTTTTTAAAAGGAGACACAAATATTGAATATTTAAAAAAAAATAATGTAAAAATTTGGGATGCTTGGGCTGATGAGAATGGAAATTTAGGTCCTGTTTATGGACATCAATGGCGAAATTGGAATAGTGAAGGAATTGATCAAATTTCTGAGGTAATAAATACCATAAAAACAAATCCTGACAGTAGAAGAATGTTAATTTCAGCTTGGAACCCAAGTGTTTTACCTGATACATCTTTATCCTTTTCAGAAAACGTAGCGAAAGGAAAAGCAGCTTTACCGCCGTGCCACGCCTTTTTTCAATTCTATGTAACAGAAGGGAAATTATCTTGTCAATTATACCAACGAAGCGCCGATATTTTTTTAGGCGTTCCTTTTAATATTGCATCTTACGCTTTATTTACTATGATGATGGCTCAGGTTTGTGATTTAAAACCAGGTGATTTTATTCACACTTTTGGTGATGCTCATATATACAGTAATCACAGCGAACAAATAGATTTACAATTATCTAGAGAACCAAAAGAGTTACCAAAAATAGAAATAAATCCTTCCATAAAAAATATTTTCGATTTTACTTTTGAAGATTTTACACTAATCAATTATAATCCACATCCACATATTAAAGGTAGTGTTTCGGTTTAATACTTTCTTAAAAGTATATACAGAAAGTTAAAATAGCTCGTTTTACTAAAATATTAATATAGATTTAATACATTAATTGAAAATCATTTAATAATTTTATAGCTATCTAAAAAAAAAATCATGGAAGCAAATTTAAAACTTAAACTAATTCAAAGAATCATTGAAATTGATAACGTAAACTTATTAAAATCAATTGAATTTATTTTCAACACTTCTGATGAAAATATTTTAAAATTTTTGAATTTTTCAAATGAAAATTTACAAAATCAGGAAATGAATGAAACTGAAGATTTTAGTGGTTACATTAAAGAATGGGTTAAAAGTATGTAACAAATAAAGGCTATGAACGAACAACATGAATTATATGAAAATGCACGAAAACGAGTAAAGCAAAAAAAACGTTTGTATATTCATTTTATCATATTTATAGTAGGTTCCATCTATTTAATTTTTCTTAACAAATATTTAAAAATTGATGAGTCTCTTTTTACAAATTGGTTTATTTGGGTCATACTTTTATGGCTGTTTTTTTTAATATTACATGCTATCAACGTTTTTATTACTCACCGTTTTATGAGCAATGATTGGGAACGTAAACAAACAGAAAAATTAGTATTAAAGCAAGAAATTAAAATAGCCAAACTAGAAAAAGAAATAACTAAAGAAGCGAAGCTAAATGCTGAAAGTGAACAATCTGCTTCCGAATTCAAAAAAAAAGAAAACTTCTAAAACAATTCAATAAAAGAATGATAACTATTATAGCTGCGATAGCTGAAAAAAATGCCTTAGGAAAAGACAATCAGTTAATTTGGTATTTACCATCAGATTTAAAACGGTTTAAAAAAGTAACTGCGAATCACCATGTAATTATGGGAAGAAAAACTTTTGAATCCTTAGGAAAACCACTACCAAACAGAACTAATATTATTATTACACGCAATGGTAATTTTAATGCAGAAGGCTGTGTAGTTGTTAACTCTTTGCAACAAGCTATTGAAGCTTCTAAAGAAGATGAAAATCCGTATATTTTAGGTGGTGCTGAAATTTATAAACAAGCTATTGAAATTGCAAATAAATTAGACTTAACATTTGTGCATCATCAATTTGAAGCTGATGCGTTTTTCCCAGAAATAAATACAACTATTTGGAAAGAAACTTCAAGAGAATTTTTTAAATCTGATGAAAAAAATAAATATGATTATAGTTTTGTAACATATATTAGAAAATAAAAAAGGAAGTTTTACAAATAAAACCTCCTTTTAAACCAAACTTAATTATTAACATAGTGTTACTTTTTCTTTTTTACTATTTGTTCAAATACCCTACTTTTACTTATCATCATAAATTTATATTCACCACTTTCAAGTTTTGAGATATTTAATTTTCTATCTAATGAAATAGCCCCTTTTAACTCTTCTTCATACAATAAATGGGAATCATTATCATAAAGCTCAATCTTAAATGGTTCATTGTTAAATGTCACTTTAGAAATATAAATAGAATCACCTTCCATTCTTAAAATTGGTTTATAAAAAATTGATTCTTCTTCTTTTTGAAA
>NZ_JBFFOE010000014.1:0-43096 GCF_041562875.1 Lutibacter sp.
ATCTATGCTTAACATAACATAATCAGGCTCTGCATCAGAACAGTCAGGTATAGCTGGGTCATTCTCTCCATTTTCTTTTGATGCAAATAAACTTTTACTTGCATCTGGTATAAAATTATTGATATCAAATACAACATCTTGTAATTGTTGTACTGGTATAATTTCAGTTGCTTCATCTTTATTACAAGATACCGCAAAGCCTATTAAAAATAACCCTAAAAGGATTTTAAATAAATTTTTCATAATTATAGTTTTAAAAATTAGTTAATAAAATCTTATTATAAATGTATAAGCATGCTGAACCAATTATGAGACTTAACAACAGTTGAACCAATTAAATTGGACAAAACATAGTATATATGTCTAATAAAGTTCTATTACTTTATAATAAGGAGTGATAAATTGAGGTTACAATTTTTTGGGGGGTAGTTAAAATAATTTAGTGCATAACATTATTTAATTTATTTTGAAATTAAAATAAAATTTAACACAATTGCTAAACAAGAATTATAATTACAATATAATTATACTATAAACTAAAGTGAGGTATAAAACAATTTATGAGGTTTAAACTTAAATAAACTTTTGATATCGCAAAGTTAAAATTATAAATTCTAGATTTTTATAATTTAGTGTACGAATATATTAAACTTATTATAAATAATTAAAGATTAATTAGTGTTTTAAACGGATTGCGCTATTTAATTAATAAATTGTCATAAAACACTCACATACAACTATGCAACTTAAGTTGCATAGTTGTATGTGAGTGTTTTCACTTATAAAATTAAAAAAACAAGTCAACTTAAAAAGTATAATTAAAATAAAAAAAATCCTATTTCATTTACTCTTATAAGAGCGAAATAGGATTTAAAAAAAATTATATTAATTACGTATCTTATTTTTTAGCTAACCTCTGCGCTTTGTAAAGTTGTCCTGCCTTCAGTTTACGCCAATATTCATTTAAATCTTCTTTTACTTCACCTGACATTAAATACAATCCAATAATATTTGGAAATGCCATAGCGAGAATCATCATGTCCGAAAAGTCTAAAACAGCTCCCAAACTTACAGATGCACCTATAACAACAAATACCAAGAAGAACATTTTATAAATCATTTCTGCTTTTTTACTTTTTCCAAATAAATAAGTCCAAGCACGCATTCCGTAATAAGACCAAGAAATCATAGTAGAAAAAGCAAATAAAAATATTGCGCCAGTTAATACATATGGGAACCATGAGATTACGGTTCCAAAAGCATCTGAAGTTAATTGTGCGCCACCCATACCAGAAACTTCATGCTTACCGGTAAAAATTAATACCAAAGCCGTTAATGTGCAAACCACAACGGTATCAATAAAAGGCTCTAATAAAGAAACAAATCCTTCAGAAGGCGGATTATTCGTTTTTGCAACACTATGTGCAATTGCGGCAGATCCAACACCTGCTTCATTAGAAAATGCAGCTCTTTGAAAACCTACAATCAATACTCCTATAATACCTCCTTTTAATGCTGATGGATTAAATGCTCCTTCATAAATTGCTGCAAATGCAGGACCTATGTTTTCTATATTTATAAATATTACCGCTAAACAAGCAACTACATAAATAGAGGCCATAATAGGAACTATTTTTTCTGTAACTTTTGCTATGCTTTGAATACCTCCAACAATAACGGCAGCTACAAGCAAAGAAATAATCACTCCAAACCAAAATCCATAACCAACCAATTCAGGAATTTGTCCGGAAACCGCTTCAAATGCTTGGTTGGCCTGAAACATATTACCACCACCAAATGAAGCTCCAACACATAAAACGGCGAATACACCTGCCAAAACTTTTCCTAACACTTTTTTATTTTGTTTTTCTAGTCCGTTACGCAAATAATTCATTGGACCTCCAAAAACTCTTCCGTCAGCAGCTATATCTCTATATTTCACACCTAAAGTACACTCCACAAATTTTGAAGACATTCCCAATAATCCTGCAAGAATAATCCAAAAAGTAGCTCCGGCACCCCCTAAAGAAATCGCAACGGCAACTCCGGCAATATTTCCCAAACCAACAGTTCCTGAAACCGCAGTGGCAAGTGCCTGAAAATGGGTAACTTGTCCAGGAGCATTTGGATCATCATATTTTCCGCGAGCCAAATCAATGGCATGTCTAAATCCTTTTATATTTATAAAGCCCATTCTAATAGTGAAAAATAGGGCGCCAATAGACAGCCAAATCACAATAAATGGAATATTCTTTTTTTGAATATCACCGTTTGGATGGAGTAAGGCAATTTTTTCATCATAAATAACAGCCGCATAAATATGGGCCCCTTCTTCTATAACGTCTCCCTTATTTTCAGAATTATAGATAGACTCACCTTCTTTTGCAAGGTGTTTTAAAGTACCGCTAACAAATGCTCTCCCTACTATTTCAGTTCCTCCTTTAGAGATAAGAGCAATTGTATCACCCTCTTTAACTTGGGTACCATCTTCAACTGTCCATTTTTTAATCAAAAATTCTCCTTTTATTCCAGGACTCCAACCAGGAATAGGAATGTTCTTTTTTTCTACATAAATATTTGGGTCATAAATTCCAACTGCTGAAAATGGATCCCAGAACAAAACCAAGGCAATACCATTTACAATAGGTGTAAAAGTTCCGTTAAATCGTTCAGAGATATTCTGCATGGGAACCGTATATTCTTTTGTCACTGTATTTCCAGTAGCATCCGTTATTACAACACTATAAGCAACACCTTCTACCAATCCGAAAGCCTTATTTGAAGTTAACAAAGTGCTTTGATTACTCCACTTATAAGTATATGGGGCCGAACCGCCAGAAACGTTTACCTCCATAATTCCATCATTGATTAACTCAGATGGATTTACAATATTTTCATGTACAATAAAATTCTGGGAAAATACTACTGTAGAAAATAGCAGAAGTATTGGAATTATAAATTTTGAATTCATAGTTTGTTAGTTGGTTATAATCTCTTTTAACCCCCCCAAGATGCTAAAAAATTTAGCTTGCCACAAATTTTTAATAGAAAACTTATTTATTTATTTCTAATTAGCTAGTTATGAGCCCTATAAAATTTGATGTAATTTTTCAATTTGATTTGGCCTACCTAATACAATTAAATTAGAATTTGGCTCTAATATAGTATTGGCTTCTGGATTTATAATATACTTATGATCTGCTGTTTTAAAACCAATGATTAAACAACCTGTTTTTTTACGTAAATCCAAATCTAAAATAGTTTTATTTAAAAATTCAGGAGACAAATCATTAATTGCAATTTCTTCTAAATTTGTTTCACACTCATCTGATATGGTTAATTTATCAACAAATTCAACTAAATCTGGTGTCACAACTAACGATGCCATATGTTCACCTCCAATTTTATCGGGCATTATTATATTTGTAGCTCCCGCAATTTTAAGTTTTTTGAAAGAAGATTCACTTGATGCTCTACTAATAATAGTAAAATGTTTATTTATTTGTCTGGCAGACAATACTACAAACAAATTATCAGCATCAGAAGGCAAAGCTGTAATTAGGCTTTTTGCATTTATAATTCCGGCTTCATTCAGCGTTTTATCATCTGTTCCATCTCCTTCAACATATAAAATATTGTTCAATTCTAATTCTTCAATAATTGCTTTATTTTTTTCAATAACTAAACAAGGCATATTAAACTTTTTGAGTTTAATAATTGCTTGTCTGCCATTACGTCCATATCCACACACCACAGTATGATTCTGAAGTTTCTGAATTTTTTTTTGCATCTTTTTATATTTTAGAAGTTGAAAAAAATTATCATTTGCTAAATATTCGGTTAAAGCGGTTACAGAATACCCATAAACCCCAATACTTAAAATTATTAAAACAATGGTAAATAATTTTTCTGATTGATTTAATTCATGAAGCGTCCCAAAACCAACAGTAGACATTGTAATTACGGTCATATACAATGAATCAACAAATGTTTCGTTAGAAATAATTAAGAACCCTACGACCCCTATTGTTAACACAACAGTCAATAAAATTAAAGATATATATAATTTTGCTTTTACAACCATAATTTATTATAAATCAAAAACTGAATTTCTTTTGGTGTAAATCATATCTTTTAATCGAAGTAAAAAAGCGAGCGTTAAATATATTCCAAAGGAAAACCCAAAAGTAACAAACGAAATATAAATAAAAAATAAGCGCACATTAGACACACGCATTCCTAATCTATCTGCAAATCTTGATGAAACCGCAAACCCGTGTTTTTCAAAATAATGTCGTAAAGAATCAATCCACATATTTAACTTATTATTTTTATGCAATATACTAATTTCCAAAATAAGATATACCTCTTTACCAAAATTGTAGTTACATTTTTTTAACTTTGCAACTTTCCAAAAATCTAATGATAAAACACGAAGAATATATTGAAGTTCTTGGAGCAAGAGTTCATAATTTAAAAAATATTGATGTTCGTATTCCTAGAGAAAAACTGGTAGTAATTACTGGTTTAAGCGGTAGTGGAAAATCATCATTAGCTTTTGATACCATTTATGCTGAAGGACAGCGAAGGTATATTGAAACTTTCTCAGCTTATGCACGTCAGTTTTTAGGTGGATTAGAACGCCCTGATGTTGATAAAATTGATGGCCTTTCGCCAGTAATTTCAATTGAGCAAAAAACCACTAATAAAAGTCCTCGCTCTACGGTTGGTACTATTACAGAAATCTACGATTTTTTACGTTTGCTATATGCGCGTGCTGCAGATGCTTACTCATACAACACCAATAAAAAAATGGTAAGTTACAGTGATGAGCAAATAAAAGAGCTTATTTTAAAAGATTTTGATCAAAAAAAAATTGTAATACTCGCCCCAATTATTAAATCAAGAAAAGGGCATTATCGAGAACTTTTTGAACAAATTGCCAAACAAGGATTTGTTAAAGTACGTGTAGATGGTGAAATTTTAGAAATTGAAAAAGGAATGCGTTTAGATCGTTACAAAATGCATGATATTGAAATTGTAATAGATCGCTTATTGATAAATAATTCTTCCGAAAAAAGATTGGAAGAAACCATTACAACAGCTTTATATTCAGGAGAAAATATTTTAATGGTTTTAGAACACGAAACCAATACTCCTCGCTATTTCAGTCGTGAATTAATGTGTCCTGAAACTGGTATTTCTTACCAAAATCCTGAACCTAATAATTTTTCGTTTAATTCTCCAAAAGGAGCCTGTGAAACATGTAACGGATTAGGGAAAATAAATAAAGTTAATCTTCAAAAAATAATTCCAGACAATACTATTTCTATAAAAAGTGGTGGAATTGTTCCTATTGGTGAACAAAAAACAAGTTGGATTTTTAAACAACTTCAATTAATTGCTGATCGCTATAAGTTTCAATTAACCGATCCTATTTCAAAAATTCCTAAGGAAGCCTTAGAAATTATTTTAAATGGTGGAAGTGAAAAATTTAAAATAGATTCAAAAGTAATGGGTGTAACTCGTACTTATGAAATTGATTTTGAAGGAATTATTAGCTTTATTGAAAGTCAATTTAATTTAAGTGAATCTACTTCCATAAAACGATGGGCAAAAGAATTTATGGATGAAATAGATTGTGAAACTTGTAACGGAAAACGACTTAAAAAAGAAGCTTTATATTTCAGGATAAACGAAAAAAACATCTCTGAATTGGCGCAATTAGACATTTCAGAATTGGCAGATTGGTTTGCTTCCATTGAAGAAAAATTAACTAATAAACAATTAAAAATAGCTTCAGAAATATTAAAAGAAATTAGAACCCGAATTCAGTTTTTATTAAATGTTGGATTGGATTATTTAACCTTAGATAGAAGCTCAAAATCATTATCTGGTGGAGAAGCACAACGCATTAGATTAGCAACGCAAATTGGATCTCAACTAGTTGGTGTTCTTTATATTTTAGATGAACCAAGTATTGGTTTACATCAACGAGACAATCAAAAATTAATAAATTCATTAATTGCTTTACGTGATGTTGGAAATTCTGTTATTGTTGTTGAGCATGATAAAGATATGATTGAACATGCTGATTATGTAATAGATATAGGCCCAGGAGCCGGGCATCATGGTGGTGAAATTGTTAGTGAAGGAACTTTTGAAGAACTGAAACAGCACAATACATTAACCGCGAATTATTTAAATGGTACTAAAAAAATTGAAGTCCCTAAAAAAAGAAGAAAAGGAAACGGACATACAATTACATTAGAAGGCGCAACAGGAAACAATTTAAAAAATGTAACCGTTGATTTTCCATTAGGAAAACTTATTTGTGTAACGGGTGTTTCAGGCAGTGGAAAATCTACTTTAATAAATGAAACGCTCTACCCAATATTAAATAAACATATTTATAGAGGCGTAAAAAAACCAATGCCTTATAAATCTATTAAAGGCTTAGAACACATAGATAAAGTGATTGCCATTGACCAATCGCCAATTGGTAGAACTCCACGCTCAAACCCAGCAACTTATACTGGTGTTTTTAGTGAAATTAGAAGTTTATATGCAAAAACAAGTGAAGCTTCTATAAGAGGATATAAGCCTGGAAGATTTTCGTTTAATGTAAAAGGTGGAAGATGTGAAACTTGCCAAGGTGGCGGTGTTCGTGTTATTGAAATGAACTTTTTACCTGATGTTCATGTTGAATGTGAAACATGCCAAGGCAAACGTTTTAATAGAGAAACGTTGGAAATTAGATACAAAGGAAAATCTATTTCCGATGTTTTAAATATGACCATTGACGATGCTGTTGATTTTTTTGAAAACATCCCTAAAATTTACAGAAGCCTAAAAACAATTCACGATGTAGGTTTAGGATATATTACACTTGGCCAGCAATCTACCACGCTTTCAGGTGGTGAAGCACAACGCATAAAACTAGCTTCGGAATTGTCTAAAAGAGATACAGGAAATACTTTTTATATTTTAGATGAACCAACAACAGGGCTTCATTTTGAAGATATTCGGGTTTTAATGGAAGTTTTAAACAAATTAACCAATAAAGGAAACACCATACTCGTTATAGAACATAATTTAGATGTTGTAAAATTAGCAGATCATGTAATTGATATTGGAATGGAAGGTGGTAAAAATGGAGGTCAATTAATTTGCTTTGGAACACCCGAAGAAGTAAGTACACATAAAAAAAGTTATACAGCACAATTCTTAAAGAAAGAATTAAATTAGAAAACTAATAAAAAAAACTGTTATTTAGCAACCAAAATTGATATTTAAAATTATATGACTCCCAACGAAGATCAAAAAATAAGAGAAAAGTTTAAGCAAAAAACGTGGAACGAAATTAAAACCAACGATTCTTGGGCTATATTTAAAATTATGGCTGAGTTTGTTGAAGGCTTTGAACGCTTAGGTAAAATTGGCCCTTGTGTTAGTATTTTTGGTTCTGCAAGAACAAAGCCAGATGATAAATATTATAAATTGGCTGAAAACATTGCTTATGAATTAACCCAAAATGGTTATGGAGTTGTTACTGGTGGCGGACCAGGAATTATGGAAGCCGGTAATAGAGGCGCTGCACGAGGGAAAGGTATTTCAGTTGGTTTAAATATTGAATTACCATTTGAACAACATGACAATCCGTATATAGATTCAGATAAAAGCTTAGATTTTGATTACTTTTTTGTTCGCAAAGTAATGTTTGTAAAATACTCTCAAGGTTTCGTTGTAATGCCTGGAGGCTTTGGAACTTTGGACGAACTTTTTGAAGCAATAACACTAATTCAAACTAAAAAAATAGGAAAATTCCCTATTGTCTTGGTTGGAAGAAAGTATTGGACTGGTTTAATGGATTGGATTAAAAATACATTGCTTGAAGAAGGAAGTATTAGTCCAAAAGATTTAGATTTAATCTCAATTGTTGATACAGAATCAGAAGTTATAGAGGTTATAAACAACTTCTATAAAAAATACAATTTAAGTCCTAATTTCTAATATAATTCGTTTGAAAAAGAATTTATTTATACTTTTATTATTATACTTTATTAGTTTGTACACGTATGCACAAACTAATAATATAAATATTTCTGCAACTTTAAATATTGAAACAAACGAACTGAAAATTCAACAAGAAACCACTTTTTATAATAAATCAGATAGTATTTTAAATGTTGTCTATTTTCATAATTGGGCGAATGCTTACAAGGATAAAAAGACACCTTTAGCTAAACGTTTTATAGAAAATTACTCTAAAACATTTCATTTTACAAATAATAAAAATAGAGGGAACACAACTATAAACAACATTTCTGTAAATTATGATAATACCACTTGGGAAATTACGGATGAAAATCCTGATATTTTAAAAGTAAATTTAAATCAATCATTATATCCAAATGACTCTGTTATTATAAATGCTACGTATATTGTTAAAATACCCAATGATAAATTTACTAATTATGGTGCAAGCTATTTTAGTTATAATTTAAGATATTGGTACTTAGCTCCAGCTAACTTCAGTAACTCATGGCAAACATATAATAACTTAGACTTAGATGATTTGTACATAGATTTTACAAACTATCATATTGACCTTAAAGTTCCTATAGATTATGTTGTAAATTGCAACTTAACAGCTTCAAACAAGCCTGAAAATGATTTTAACAATTATATTTTAGTTGGTAAAAACAAATTAGATATTGAGTTAAATATTACTAAAAATAATGATTTTATTGATTTTAATTTTGAAAAAACATTAATATCAACAAACTTAGATTCTGAAAAATTAG
This sequence comes from Lutibacter sp., assembly GCF_041562875.1. Taxonomy (GTDB): domain Bacteria; phylum Bacteroidota; class Bacteroidia; order Flavobacteriales; family Flavobacteriaceae; genus Lutibacter. The sequence continues at coordinate 8,808 of NZ_JBFFOE010000014.1, forward strand.
ATTACAATCTTAAACACAGTATTTTAAAAAGAGAATTCTATTTTATTCAATCTTTTTTAGGAAAATTTCCGAATGAAAAATTATTGATTAATAAAATTGAATATGATAAAAACCCTGTGTATGGCTTTAATCAACTCCCTTCATTTTTAACCGCCTATAGTGATGCTTTTGAATGGGACATTCAACTGTTTAAAGTGCTTTCAAAAAAATATATTGATGAGCTTTTTTTGTTTAACAAAAGAGAAGATTACTGGTTAGCAGATGGTTTACAATCTTATTTAATGATTAAATATGTAGAAATGTATTATCCTGAAGTTAAGGCAATTGGTAATATTTCTGAGGTTTGGGGTATTAAAGGCTTTAATTTAGCTAAAATAAAATTTAATGAAAAATATCCTTTTGTTTATCAGTTTGCTGCACGGAAAAACATAGATCAAGCTCTAACTACACAAGCTGATTCACTTTCTAATTTTAATAGAAAAATTGTTAATAAATATAAAGCTGGATTAGGAATTAAATATTTAGAAACTTATTTAGAAGATAATACTATGTCTTCAATTATTTGGAATTTTTCTAGTAAAAATTCTGGAAATAAAGTTAAAAGTAAATCGTTTATTGATTATATTAAATCAATAACAAACAAAGATATTTCTTGGTTTGAAAATGAGTATTTAGAAACAACTAAAAAGGTTGATTATACAATTCAAAAAATAACTAAAAATAACGACTCATTAGATGTAACTATCTTGAATAAAAGAAATTTCACTACTCCCATTCAACTTTATGGAATTAAAGATAAAGAAATTAAATTTACAAAATGGCTTACGGGAATAGATTCAATTTCAAAAATTACAATTCCTAAAGATGGATTTGATAAACTCTCTCTAAATTATGAATCCCTTTTACCTGAGTTTAATTTGAGAAATAATTGGAAAAACGTAGAAAAAAAGTTATTCAATAGACCTTTTCAATTAAAATTTATGAAAGATATTGAGAACCCATATTACAATCAGTTTTTTTACACGCCTGTATTTAGGTATAATTATTATGATGGAGCCGTTTTAGGTTTAGCCTTATCAAATAAAACAATCTTAGATAAAAACTTCAATTATAAACTAACACCCTCCTACGGTACAACCAGTAAAACACTTTCTGGAACTTTTGCTTTAAAATATGAATACCATCCAGAAAATGAAAAAGTAAATAAATTAATAGCTGGAATTGCTGGTAGTAGTTTTCATTATGCTGAGAACTTAACTTATACTGCTGTTACACCTTTTGCATTGCTCGAGTTTAAAAGAAAAAGTTTAAGAGATGTAGGTAGTAATGCTATTTCAACATCTTATACACTTGTAGATCGTAAAAAATCTCCAAATCAAATAGAACACAATGAATCAAACAAATACAACGTATTTAATTTAAGTTATGGATATGCAAAACCAGAAATTATTGAAGATATAAGGTTTTCAACTGACCTTCAAGTATCCGATAAATTCAGTAAAATTTCATTAACTGGTCATTACCGAAAACTTACTGACACAAATAGACAATTTGATTTTAGAATTTTTGCTGGTGCATTTCTAAGTAACAATACTGAATCAGATTTTTTTAGTTTTGCACTTGATAGACCTAGTGATTATTTATTTCAATATGATTATTTAGGAAGATCAGAAACTTCAGGTTTTTTTAGCCAACAAGTTATTATTAATGAAGGTGGTTTTAAATCTAAACTCCCTGTCGCCTACGGAAATCAATGGTTAAGTACTATAAACACGAGTATTGGATTATGGAGATGGCTTGAAGTTTATAATGATGTAGGTTTTGTAAAAAACAGAAATCAAAAAGTTTATTTTGCTCATGAAAATGGAATACGTTTTAATTTTATACAAGATATCTTAGAAGTCTATTTCCCCTTACATTCTAATTTAGGTTGGGAAGTATCTCAACCAAGTTATAGTTCTAAAATAAGATTTGTACTGGTACTAAACCCCAAAAGAATATTTAATTTTGTAAAAAGAGGGTTTTATTAAATTAAAGATTATTATTCAATTTTTGAAATATCATTAAATAATTCTCAAAATTATTAATGTTTTTAACTTAAATTTTAAATTTAATTCAACTTCTAAGAGTTATTTTTAAATTTCATTTAAAAATTGTAAATTTGCAAAACTAAAAAAATCAAAAACATATGAGTGTTATACCTTCTAAGATAAACGAGCCACTTTCTTTTATTCAATTTAAAAAAGAAGTACTGCAAGATTATAAAACTGCAGTATTAAGTAGAGAGTGTAGTTTAATAGGTCGTAGAGAAGTTTTAACAGGCAAAGCAAAATTCGGTATTTTTGGCGATGGAAAAGAAGTCCCACAGCTTGCGATGGCAAAAGCTTTTAAAAAAGGTGATTTTAGATCAGGCTACTATCGTGATCAAACTTTTATGATGGCTATTGGAGAACTTACACCTCAACAATTCTTTGCCGGTTTATATGCACATGCTGATATTAATGCTGATCCAATGTCTGGTGGACGTCAAATGGGAGGCCATTTTGCAACACATAGTTTAGATGAAAAAGGACATTTTAAAAACTTAACAGAACAATACAACTCAAGTAGTGATATTTCTCCAACAGCAGGACAAATGCCTCGCATGCTAGGATTGGCATATGCTTCAAAACTTTTTAGAAATCTTTTGGAAATAAAAAACAGTAAGTTCTCTAACAATGGAAATGAAATTTCTTGGGGAACCATTGGAAATGCGAGTACTTCGGAAGGTGTATTTTTTGAAACCATAAACGCTGCAGGTGTATTACAAGTTCCTATGATTATTAATGTTTGGGATGATGATTTTGGTATTTCTGTACCAGCAAAATATCAAACTACAAAAGAGAGTATTTCTGAAATTTTAAAAGGATTTCAAAGAGAAAATGAAGTTAATGGTTATGAAATATTTGTAGTTAATGGTTGGGATTATCCTAAATTAATTGATGTTTACAGCAAAGCTTCTAAAATAGCACGTGAAGAGCATGTTCCCGTATTAATCCACGTAAAAGATTTAACACAACCTCAAGGTCATTCTACCTCAGGTTCACATGAACGCTACAAAACTAAAGAACGTTTAATTTGGGAAAAACAAAATGATTGCATTGTTAAAATGCGTGATTGGATTATTGAATTTAGTTTGCAAGATGAAAATAACAATACCCTAAAGTTTATAGATTCTGAAGAAGAGTTAATTAAAATTGAAAAAGAAGTTAAAAAAGAAGTAAGTCAGGCTAGAAGAGATGCGTGGAATGCTTTTTTAAATCCTATAAAAGAGGAAAAAAATACTTTAATTAATGTTCTTAATAATCTTTCAGAAAAAAGCAAAAACAAAGCTTTTATATTGAAACTTAAAAATGACTTAATTTCAATTCTTGAACCTTCAAGAAAAGACCTTTTATCTACAGCTAGAAAAATTATTGTGTATGTTAGAGATGAAAATTTAATTGAAAAAACTCAATTACAAAATTGGATTACTACTTATATAAAAACAAAACAACCAGCTTATAGCTCTCATTTATATAGCCAAACTGATAAAAGAGTAAGTCTTTCAAAAGAAGTGCTACCAACTTATAGTGAAAATGCTGAGCTAGTTGATGCAAGAATTATTATAAAAGATAATTTTGATACTTTATTTTCTAAATATAATAATGTATTTATTTTTGGTGAAGATGCTGGTAATATTGGTGATGTAAATCAAGGATTAGTTGGTCTTCAAGATAAATATGGAGAACTAAGAATTACAGATACAGGTATTAGAGAAGCAACCATAATTGGGCAAGGTATTGGAATGGCCTTAAGAGGTTTACGCCCAATTGCTGAAATTCAATATTTAGATTATTTGCTATACGGTTTGCAAATTTTAAGTGATGATTTAGCGACACTTCATTATAGAACAGCTGGTAAACAAAAAGCACCACTAATTATAAGAACACGTGGGCACAGATTAGAAGGAATTTGGCATTCGGGTTCACCAATGGGAGCAATTGTACATTCATTAAGAGGAATGAATATTTTAGTTCCAAGAAATATGACGAAAGCAGCTGGTTTCTACAATACATTATTAGAATGTGACGAACCTGCACTAATTGTCGAAAATTTGAATGGTTATCGATTAAAAGAAAAATTACCGAACAATTTTGGGGAATTTAAAACACCTATTGGTGAAGTTGAAACTATTAAATATGGTAATGATGTTACCGTTGTTTCTTATGGTTCAACTTTAAAAATTGTACAAGATGTTATAAATGATTTAGCACAAGTTGATATTGATATTGAAATTATTGATGTTCAAAGTTTACTTCCATTTGATAATAATCATGATGTGGTAAAAAGTATACAAAAAACAAATAGGCTTATTATTATTGATGAAGATGTTTCTGGAGGAGCATCAGCTTATTTGCTAAATGAAATTTTAGAAAAGCAAAACGCTTATGATTATTTAGATAGCAAGCCTATTACTATAACAGCAAAAGAACACAGAGCTGCTTATGGAACCGATGGTGATTATTTTTCTAAACCAAATGCTGAAGATATTTTTGAAAGTATTTACGCTATTATGCACGAAGTAAATCCAATGAAATACAAAAAATTGTATTAAGAATTACTAATTAAAAAATCCCGTAAAGACGGGATTTTTATTTATTATTTACTTGCAAAAAGCTTCACGTCGTTTTCTGAAACTTGTTTTTCACCTAAAATGATAAGTCTTTCAACCACATTTCTTAATTCTCGTATATTTCCAGTCCAATCATAATTCTGTAGTAATTTAATTGCTTGTGGAGAAAAAGATTTTACTGCTGTTCCCTGTTCACTTGCAATTTGCTCTGCGAAAAATTCAATCAAGAGTGGAATATCTTCCCTTCTTTCATTTAGGGCAGGAACATTTATTAAAATTACAGCAAGCCTATGATACAAATCTTCTCTGAAATTTCCTTCTAAAATTTCCTTTTTTAAATCTTTATTAGTTGCTGCTATTACTCTAACATTCACTTTTATATCTTTATCACTACCAACACGTGATATGGTATTTTCTTGTAAAGCTCTTAAAACTTTAGCTTGTGCTGAAAGACTCATATCTCCTATTTCATCTAAAAAAATAGTTCCTCCGTTTGCTGCTTCAAATTTACCAGCTCTATCTTTATTAGCGCCTGTAAACGAACCTTTAACGTGCCCAAACAACTCACTTTCAATTAATTCAGATGGAATTGCTGCACAATTCACCTCAATCATTGGTCCTCTAGTTCTTTCGCTTTTTTCGTGTATCCAATGTGCAACTAACTCTTTCCCTGTTCCATTAGGACCTGTAATAAAAACACGAGCATCAGTTGGTGCAACTTTTTCAATCATTGCTTTAATATGAGATATGGCTTCACTTTCGCCAATCATCTCATATTTTTTACTTACTTTTTTCTTTAAAAATTTGTTTTCAACAACCAGCTCTTTATTTTCAAGCGCATTTCTAACGGTATTTAATAAACGATTTAAATCTGGTGGTTTAGAAATATAATCAAATGCACCTAAACGCATTGTATTAACAGCCGTATCTAGGTCACCATGACCTGAAATCATAACAACTGGAATTTCAGGTTTTAAGTTTTTAATTTTTTCAAGTACTTCAACACCATCCATTTTTGGCATTTTGATATCACATAATACTAAATCAAAATCAGATTTTGAAATCATTTCAATTCCAACCAAACCATCTTCAGCTTCTTCAACTTCATAGGTTTCATTTTCTTCAGAAATTATTTTTTTTAATACTCTGCGAATTGCAGCTTCATCTTCTATTATTAATATTTTTGACATCTTATCTTTTATTTTTTATGCTGAAATAAATGCACATCTCTTTGTGGAAAAGGAATTTGAATATTATGCTCTCTAAATTTTTCATCAATAGCATACCGTAAATCACTTTTAATTTTAGGATGTGAAAAACTATCATTAATTGTAAATAACAACCTAAATAATAGAGCACTATCTCCAAAATCTATAAATAAAACTTCCATTCTTTTTGAATTTAAAACTTTTGGATGTTTTTTGGCTATTTCAAGAAGTGTATTTTTCACCAATTCAACATCTGACCCATAAGCTACTCCAACATCAACCGTTTCTATAATTAACTTCCCATTTTGTGTCCAATTGAATAAGCTATGTGTTAAAAATACATGATTAGGTATAATTAAAACTTTTTCATAAATAGTGATAGCCCTTGTCGTTCTTAAATTTATTTCAAAAACTTTACCAATTTTACCATCAATTTCAATAATATCATTTAATCGCAATGTTTTATCTAATAAAATAAATATTCCTGATAAAATATCTTGAAATAACGTTTGAAGCCCTAAACCAATACCAACAAGTAAAGCCGCAGAACCAGCTAAAAAAACACTTACATTAACACCTGAGGACTCAAATACAATTACAATTACAAAAACATATATTAAATATCTTAGAAAGGTGAAAACAGATTTAAACTTTCCTTTATCTTCTTCTTCTAATCTTTTATTAACAATTTTTCTAGTTAACTTAATTAAAAAATTAGTAATTATGATTCCTGAAATTAAAACTAGAATTACCTTCAATGAAATTTTAATATCGTCACTAAACTGAAACGAATAATTTAATATTTCCTTAAGTTTTTCCATCTTTTAATACTTTAACCATTTATACAATTCTTTATAACTTGGCTTTTTACCATACATTAAGATTCCAACTCGGTAGATTTTTGCAGCAAACCAAACTATTGCAATAAAAGTAATTATTAACAAAAACATAGATAAAACTATTTGCCACCAAGGAACTCCGAATGGAATACGCATTAACATTACTATTGGTGATGTTAATGGAAATAGTGAAAACCCTAACGCAATTGGCCCATGTGGATTTTCAATAACTGAAAAACCAACATAAATAGCAATAATTAGTGGCATTAAAACTGGCATCATAAATTGTTGTGTATCCGTTTCGCTATCAACAGCTGCACCAATTGCTGCGTAAATTGAACTATAGATTAAATAACCACCTAAAAAGTAAATGATAAACGAGAAAAACATGGTAAGAATTGGTAAATTCTTTATTTCTTGAAGTACTAATTGTAAATCATTGGTTGATGTTTCTTGTACTTGTTGCAACATCTCTGGATTCATTTTAGACATTGCTGAACCTGAACTTGCTGCTTCAATGCCAAAAATATAAGTGATTGCAGTTAATATTAAACCTGCTGAAATTGCCCAAATAACAAATTGTAAAACACCTGCCAAGGCATTTCCTAATATTTTACCAAGCATTAGTTGAAAAGGTTTTACTGAAGAAATAATTACTTCAATAATTCTGCTTGTTTTTTCTTCAATAACACTACGCATTACTGAGGTACCATAAATAATAATAAACATAAAAATTAAGTAACCAAAACCTCCTCCAGCTGCCATTCTTAAAAGGCTACCAATTTTTGATGATTTTTCTCCTGAAAAATTTTCAGTAACAATATCAACATTAGTTTCTGTCGCTTTTATTTTATCAATATCAAAATGAAGTTGCTCAATCTTTAAGTCTCTAATTTTCTTCTCAAGCTTATTTTCTATTTCACTTAATAAATTTAAACTTGGTGTATCTTCAGAAAAAAAAGAAATTCCTCTTGAAAGATCCACTAAACTATCATTTTGTGGGATATATAATAATCCGTAGTAAAATTCTTTTGTTTTTGCTCTAGCTTCTTCTAATCCTAAGGCTGTTAAATCTATATATTTTGTAGATTCTGAATTATCAAAAATTGAAGCCAATTGATGTGATTCGTCTACAAAAGCAACAGTACGTATTTCTTCACTATTTTTCTCATTCAAAAAAACAATTAACGAAAATAATCCTACCATCAATAGCGGACTCAAAATTGTTAATATGATAAACGATTTATTTTTAACTTTTGCTAAAAACTCTCTTTTTATAATTAATTTTAATTTATCCATTATTGGCAACTGCTTTTAAAAATATATCATTTACACTTGGAATAACTTCCGTGAAATGTGTTATTTGTGCTTTATTATTTAAAAATTGAATCATATCACTGGAAGTTTCACCATTTTTTAAACTTATTAAAAGTCTTAAATCATTATTAAACGAAGGTGATTTTGAGTTTTCAACAATAAATTTAGAATTAATTTGGTTAAAAACAGCTTCTTTATCGGCACATAAAAGCCCAACTTCATACTGGTTGGTTTTATAGTGTTGCTTTATATCATTTAATTTACCATCCAATATTTTATTGGATTTGTTTATTAATGCAATATTATCACATAACTCTTCAACTGATTCCATTCTATGTGTTGAGAAAATAATACTTGCACCTTCATCTCTCAATTGTAAAATTTCATCTTTAATTAAATTTGCATTAATTGGATCAAATCCACTAAAGGGCTCATCAAAAATTAACAACTTAGGAGCATGTAAGACAGTAACAATAAATTGCACTTTTTGTGCCATTCCTTTTGAAAGTTCCTGTATTTTTTTGCCCCACCAATCTGTGATTTCAAATTTTTCAAACCAATATGAAAGTTTCTTTTTTGCCTCGGCTTTAGACATTCCTTTAAGTTGAGCTAAATACAATGCCTGCTCACCTACTTTCATACTTTTGTACAAACCACGTTCTTCTGGTAAATATCCAATATTCTGAATATGATGCGGTTGCAGTTTTTCACCATCTAAATATACAGTCCCACTATCAGGCAGAGTAATTTGATTAATTATTCTAATTAAAGAAGTTTTTCCAGCTCCGTTTGGACCTAATAATCCAAATACACTTCCTTCTGGAACTGAAATTGAAACGTTGTTTAATGCTACAAAATTTCCATAATTTTTACATACATTTTCAACGGTTAAAATATTTTTCATTCTTTAGCTTTTGATTCAGTGAACGAAAATAATTTTAATTTATTAGAAATGGGCTAAACTTTTACTAAAATTATTAAAGTTTATCAATATATTTTTGCTGAATTGTTTTTAACAATTCAATTGTTGCCTTAGGTTTTACAATACGTAATATTTCCGTAATGCCATCATTTTCATATAAAATTCCTTTAGCTATATCATAATTTCTATCTGCAATATTATTTTTAACTTCAAAAGTTATTTTTCTAAAATTTTCCCAAGTCATATATTTTGGAACTTCAACATAATACGTATTATCTTCATCTTTAGAATGATAGATTCCTTTTTCTAATTCTTCAATATTAAAAAATCTATTAATTCTAATTAATGCATCAACATCATGAAATTTCTCACTTTTAGCAAAATCATAGCCTTCATCAAAATAATATTGTTGAATTTGAGCAATATCAGGATATCTATTTATTCCTTTTACTCGTACTCCATTTAATTTACGATCATTTATGGTTATCTCACATTTAGCTCCATGAAGTTGTAAATTATATTTTTTATTAATTTTACTTGTTACACGTAAAATTTTTTCAAATGAATTAGGTGTTTTAGTGACAAAGATTATGGAGTTTGGTTTCTCTACCTCTGTAAATCTTCCATAATAATTTTTATAAGGATCAGGAACATTTATAACAAATGTTTTAGGCATTTTATTTTCATCAACGGTATCAATATTCTCTTGTATAATAATTTTTCCAATAAGCTCTCTGGTTCCCATAATATTTACATTTTGTTTGATGTTTTAAACTTATTCTTTTTTTTGATAATAAACAAACAAAAGTTACAGAACAACATAATTTTTTAAAATTTATTATGCGTGCATAGTATTTTTATATATATTTGGGAATGCAAAAGGAAAAAACCATCGATCACACATTAAGAGCAACATGGCAAATGGTAGCAAAAATGTATAATGAACAAGCCGCAAAACATGAGAGTACCATGGCAATGGCTTTTGTGCTGTTAAACATTGATAAAGAAAAAGGAACGCCATCTACTTCCTTAGGTCCCTTAATGGGAATGGAACCTACAAGTCTATCCCGTATTTTAAAAAGCATGGAGGAAAAAGGAGCTATATATAGAGAAAAAAACCCTAAAGATGGGCGTGGAGTTCTTATAAAACTTACAGATTTTGGTATTGAGAAAAGAAATATATCAAAACAATATGTTATTAAGTTTAACCAAACTGTTAATGAACATATTTCTGCTGAAAAAATAAAAAACTTTTTTGAAGTTACTGAAACAATAAATGATTTAATAAGTAACAAAATGATTTTTGGAATTAATTCGACTAAATAAAAATATAAACTCAAAACAATGAAAAGATCAATAAAAAAAGTAGCTGTAATTGGTTCCGGTATTATGGGATCAGGTATTGCTTGTCATTTCGCAAACATTGGTGTAGAAGTTTTGTTACTGGATATAGTTCCTCGTGAATTAAATACAGTAGAAAAAACAAAAGGACTAACACTAGAAAGTAAGGTGGTACGAAACAGAATAGTTAATGATAGTTTAATGGCTTCATTAAAATCTAAACCGTCACCTATTTACAATCAAAAATTTGCCAGTAGAATTTCCACTGGGAACTTAGATGATGATATTTCTAAAATTAAAGATGTTGATTGGGTAATTGAAGTTGTTGTTGAGCGTCTTGATATTAAAAAATCAGTATTTGAAAAAGTTGAAAAATATCGTACACCTGGTACTTTAGTTTCTTCAAATACTTCTGGTATTCCTATAAAATTTATGAGTGAAGGCAGAAGTGATGATTTTAAGCAACATTTTGCAGTAACACACTTTTTTAATCCAGTTCGATACCTAAAACTTTTTGAAGTGGTTCCTGGGCCAGACTGTAAACAAGAAGTCACAGATTTCTTAATGATGTATGGTGAAAAATTCTTAGGGAAAACATCGGTTTTAGCAAAAGATACACCTGCGTTTATTGGAAATAGAGTAGGGATTTTTGGAATTATGAGTTTATTCCATCAAGTTAAAGAATTAGGATTAACGGTTGAAGAAGTTGATAAATTAACAGGACCCGTGATTGGTAGACCGAAATCTGCAACTTTTAGAACTGTTGATGTGGTTGGTTTAGATACTTTAGTACATGTTTCTAACGGAATATATGAAAACTGTCCTGATGACGAAGCTCACGATTTATTTAAACTACCAACGTTCATTAATAGTATGATGGAAAACAATTGGTTAGGAAGTAAAACTAAGCAAGGTTTTTACAAAATGGTTGTTGAAAACGGTCAAAAAAATATTTTATCATTAGATTTAGATACACTTGAATACCGTCCAAATAAAAAAGCAAAATTTGCAACACTTGAAATGACTAAAACTATTGATAATGTTATTGATAGATTTAGAGTGCTTATAAAAGGAAAAGATAAAGCAGGTGAATTTTATAGAAAGAACTTTGCTGCAATGTTTGGCTATGTTCAAAACAGAATTCCTGAAATTTCAGATGAGTTGTATCGTTTAGATGATGCTATGAAAGCTGGTTTTGGTTGGGAGCATGGTCCCTTCGAAATTTGGGATTCAATTGGTATTGAAAAAGGAATTGAGCTAATGCAAGCCGAAAATATTCCTGTTGCTAATTGGGTAACTGAAATGCTTAAAAGTGAAAATAAGACTTTCTACACTATAAAAGAAGGAGCAAAATATTATTATTCAATTCCTTCAAAAAAACAAGAAAAAATTCCTGGACAAGACAGTTTTATCATTCTAAATAATGTTAGAGAAGCAAAAACAATTTGGTCTAATGCAGGTGCTTCTATTCAACACTTAGGTGATGGAGTTTTAAACGTAGAATTTCAATCTAAAATGAACACATTAGGTGGCGAAGTTTTACAAGCCATAAATAAAGGAATAGATTTAGCTGAAACTGAATACGACGCAGTAATTTTAGGAAATCAAGCTCCTAACTTTTCTGTTGGTGCAAATTTAGCAATGGCATTTATGATGGCTATTGAGCAGGAATATGATGAACTTAATATGTCTGTAAAATATTTTCAAGACACTGTTATGCGTTTACGCTATTCATCATGTCCAACAATTATTGCTCCACACGGATACACTTTTGGTGGTGCTTGTGAAATGAGTATGCACGCAGATAAAGTAATTGCTGCTGCTGAAACTTATATTGGCTTAGTTGAATTTGGAGTAGGAATTATTCCTGGTGGAGCTGGTTCAAAAGAAATGGCAAAAAGAGCTTCTGATGGTTTATTGAAAGATGATGTTAAACTTAATAAACTACGTGATTATTTTATAAATGTAGCTATGGCTAATGTTGCAACATCTGCACACGAAGCATTCGATTTAGGTTTCTTTAAAAAACACAAAGACATTGTTGTTGTTAATAAAGACCGTCAAATTGCAACTGCAAAGCGCCACGCAATTTTGATGCTTGAAGATGGTTATACTAAACCAGCTCCTGAAAAAGTATTGGTATATGGACAACAAGCTTTAGGTATGTTTTTAGTTGGAACTGACAGTTTAGAAAAAGGACATTATGCATCTGAGCATGATAAAAAAATAGCAAACAAATTGGGTTATGTAATGGCTGGTGGAGATTTGTCTGAACCAACATATGTATCTGAACAATATTTATTAGACATTGAACGTGAAGCAATTATGAGCTTATTTGGCGAACGAAAAACGCTAGAGCGAATTGAACATATGTTAAAAACAGGTAAACCTTTAAGAAACTAAAAACATGAAAACAGCATATATAGTACAAGGATATAGAACCGCAGTTGGTAAAGCTCCAAAAGGTGTTTTTCGATTTAAAAGACCTGATGAATTGGCTGCTGAAACAATTGAACATTTATTAAAAGATTTTCCACAATTAGATAAAAAAAGAATTGATGATGTAATTGTTGGAAATGCCATGCCTGAAGCTGAGCAAGGTTTAAATATGGGACGATTAATTTCATTAATGGGATTAAAAATTGAAGATGTTCCTGGAATGACCGTTAATAGATATTGTGCATCAGGATTAGAAACTGTAAGTATTGCAGTTGCTAAAATTCAATCTGGAATGGCAGATTGTATAATTGCAGGTGGTGTAGAAAGTATGAGTTATATTCCAATGGGTGGTTATCGTCCAGTTCCAAATTATAAATCGGCTAAAGAAGGGCATGAAGATTATTATTGGGGAATGGGATTAACAGCTGAAGCAGTAGCTAAACAATTTAAAGTTTCTCGTGAAGATCAAGATGAGTTTTCTTTTAAATCACATATGAAAGCACTAGAAGCTCAAGCTCAAGGTAAATTCAATGATGATATTGTTCCAATTACTGTTGAAAATATATTTTTAGATGAAAATGGTAAAAAACAAACAAAAAATTATACAGTATCTACTGATGAAGGACCAAGAAAAGGAACGTCGGTTGAAGCTTTAGCTAAATTAAGACCTGTTTTTGCCAATGGAGGAAGTGTTACTGCTGGTAATTCATCTCAAATGAGTGATGGCGCAGCATTTGTTTTAGTAATGAGTGAAGAAATGGTAAAAGAATTGAATATTGAGCCTATAGCTCGAATGGTTTCTTTTGCTGCAGTTGGTATTGAGCCACGCATCATGGGAATGGGACCTGTAAAGGCAATACCAAAAGCTTTAAAACAAGCAAACTTAACGTTAAATGATATTGATTTAATTGAACTAAATGAAGCTTTTGCTTCACAATCATTAGCTGTAATGCGAGAATTAGATATCAACCAAGCCATTGTAAATGTAAATGGAGGCGCTATTGCAATGGGACATCCGCTAGGTTGTACCGGAGCAAAACTTTCAGTACAATTATTTAACGAAATGCGAAGACGTAAAAACAAATATGGTATTGTAACTATGTGTGTTGGAACAGGGCAAGGCGCAGCAGGAGTTTACGAATTATTAAAATAAAACATCTAAATAGTAACTTAAAATGGCAACAATAAAAGGAGGAGAATTCCTAATCAAAGAAATTAAATCTGAAGATATTTTTATTTCAGAAGAGTTTAGTGAAGAACAAAAAATGATGAAAGATGCGGTTATTGAATTTATTGACCGTGAAGTTTGGCCTCATAAAGAACGATTTGAAAAGAAAGATTATGCATTAACTGAGGAAGTAATGCGTAAAGCTGGTGAAATGGGATTTTTAGGTGTTTCAATTCCTGAAGTATATGGAGGTATTGGAATGGGATTTGTATCAACAATGTTAGTAACTGATTATATTTCATCTGCTACAGGATCATTAGGAACAGCTTTTGGTGCGCACACTGGAATTGGAACTATGCCAATTTTTTTATATGGGACTGAAGAACAAAAACAAAAATATTTACCATTATTAACATCTGGTGAAAAATTTGGTGCATACTGTTTAACAGAACCGGGAGCAGGTAGCGATGCCAATTCTGGTAAAACAACTGCCGAATTAACTGCAGATGGAAAGCACTATAAAATTAATGGACAAAAAATGTGGATTTCAAATGCAGGTTTTGCAGAAATTTTCATTGTTTTTGGTCGTATTGAAAAAGATAAAAACATCACAGCTTTTATTTTAGATTTTGATAAAAACAATCCAAATGGTGTAACATTAGGTGAAGAAGAAAACAAACTTGGAATTACATCTTCCTCAACACGACAAGTATTTTTTAATGATACTTTAGTGCCTGTTGAAAATATGTTAGCTGGCCGAGGTGAAGGTTTTAAAATTGCTTTAAACTCATTAAATGTTGGCCGTATTAAATTAGGTGCAGCTTGTTTAGATGCTAGCAGAAGAATTATTACTGAGTCTGTTAATTATGGAAATGAACGTATCCAATTTAAAACAGCAATTTCTAATTTTGGTGCTATTCAGAAAAAATATGCTGAAATGAGTGCTAAAACTTTTGCTCTTGATGCTGGTTGTTACAGATCAGCTAAAGACATACAAAATATGATTGATGAGTTATTAGCAGAAGGTAAATCTCATCAAGAAGCAGAATTAACTGCTTTTAGTGAATATGCTATTGAATGTGCCATTATAAAAGTATTTGGCTCTGAAGTTTCTCAATTTGTATCTGATGAAGGTATTCAAATATTTGGAGGAATGGGATTCTCCAAAGACACACCAATGGAAAGTGCCTGGAGAGATGCTCGTATCACTAGAATTTATGAAGGAACCAATGAAATTAATAGGCTTTTAACTGTTGGAATGTTGCTTAAAAAAGCAATGAAAGGTGAAATTGACCTAATAACTCCAGCTACAGAAGTTGGAAATAGTTTAATGGGAATTCCTTCTTTTGACACACCTGATTTTTCTGAATTATTATCAGAAGAAAAAGCAATGATTACTAAATTAAAAAATGCTTTTTTAATGATTGCCGGAAAAGCTGTTCAAACCTATGGAATGAATTTAGATAATCACCAACAATTAATATTGGCTGCTGCAGAAATAATGATTGAAATTTATATGGCTGAATCTGCTTTATTAAAAGCTGAAAAAATAGCAAAACTTACTTCAGAGAAAGAAGGTGAAATTCAAATAGCAATGGCAAAATTAAATTTATACAATGCTGTAGAAAAAACAACTAGCTTTGGTAAAGAAGCCGTCCTTTACTTTTCGGAAGGTGATGAACAAAGAATGATGCTTATGGGCTTAAAACGATTTACTAAATACGTGAATAACCCAAACCCAATTGCGCTACGTAAAATAATTGCTTCTAAAGTTATTGCTGAAAACAAATATTGTTTCTAAACTTAACTTAGATTTTATTTAAGTATTCATTAAAAAACTGTAACAATATTGTTACAGTTTTTTTTATTAATCACTAAAATTTTGATGATTTTTTTTGTAATTTTATAGTAGATAATTAACACTTACCTCTACCTCTATTGTTTAAAACTTAAAATTAACAATTATGAAAAAAAACATTGGAATTTGGATTGATACAAAACAAGCTGTAATTATTAAGCTTTTAAATGACACCCATTCTGTTAAAGTAATTGAATCAAATATTGAAACTAGAGAACGTATTGATGGAGAATCAAAAAAATACGGTAGATTTGGAGGACAGTTTATGACTTATGAAAAAAATAAATTAAATCGTAAAATTGAACAAACTAATCAGTACGTAAAAAATTTATTAAAAGAAGTTGAAAATTGTGATTCTGTAGTTTTATTTGGGCCTTCAAAAATGAAAACTATTTTTGAAAAAGAACTTAAAAGCAATATGCAACTTGCTAATAAATTAATTGGAGTTTCTAATTCAAAATTATTAACCGAAAATCAAATGGTTGCTTGGGTAAAAGATTTTTATAAAGAAATTAAAATCTAAACAAAATTAATATTATTTAAATTATTATTAATAATCAGTTATTTATGAAATTAAAAAGAATTTCAATATTTATAGTATTGCTAATTTCAAACCTTAGTTGGTGTCAAAATTCAACAATTGAGGTTCATAAAACTAAAAACGGAGAAATCAAAATTCAACCAATTTTACACAGTAGTTTTATATTAACTTATAATAATAAAACAATTTATGTAGACCCAACTGGTGGAGAAAAATTATATCTAGGGTTAAAATCACCTGATATTATACTTATAACTGACATTCATGGAGATCATTTAGATTTAATAACATTAGACTCAATAGATACTTCTAAAGCTATTTTTATTGTTCCTAAAGATGCTGCTTCAAAATTGCCTGAAAAATACAAATCGAAAATAATAGTTTTAAACAACGGACAAGGTATTCATAGATTAGGCTTCTTTATAAATGCCATTGCTATGTATAATTTACCTGAAGTAGCAGATTCAAAACATCCGAAAGGTAGAGGGAATGGTTATATTTTAACTGCTGACGAAAAACGTATTTACATTTCTGGAGATACTGAAGATATCCCAGAAATGAGAATGCTTCAAAATATTGATATTGCTTTTATTTGTATGAATTTACCCTATACGATGGATATAAATCAAGCTGCAAATGCTGTTTTAGAATTTCAGCCAAAAATTGTGTATCCGCTTCATTACAGAGGGAAAGATGGGTTTAGTGATGTGAAAGAATTTAAAAATAATGTAAATTCAAAAAATAACACCATTGATGTTCGTTTACTAAAATGGTATCCAAACAATTAAGATTTTAACAACTCTTTTCCTATTGAACATTCTAAACATAATTGTTTATTGCAATATTCATTTTTAAGCTGAAGCAATGCCTGTGTTTTAAAAGCATTGTTACTCTTAATTTTTAACTCATTAAAATTTGAAATAATCGTGTTTTTTTCTGGTTTAATTTGTTCAACAATTGATATTACTGAGCTTAAATCATTTTCCCCTAAGCTTTTTAAATACATGAATTTTAGCGGAATGATTGTATTTATTAGTAATAAATCAATAAAAGATTTTGTGAGTTTCTTTGTCGATTTTTTAGATTCTTTTTCAAAAGTATAATGTGTTTCCCAAAATTTAGAAGTTGAAACATTTAACAAATCATAAAACTCCTCAATAGTATTTATCTCAATAATTTTTGAAAATAAATTTTGATAATTATAACATAATGAAGCTAATTGAGACAACCGTATTGTTGGAAAATTATTTGGACGCAATCTAAAAAATTGAACTTGATTATTTGAAATTGGACTTAATTTAAATTTTACTTTTAAATAATCATAATCCTCTTTTAATTTTCTAAAATATTCTGATTCAAAATTGTTAGATAACAAACCTGCCTGACCAAAGAATAATACTTCCAGTTGCTCCTTACTAGATGAAACTTTTCTTAGAATTGAAAAATCAAAGGAGTTTGCAAAACTCATAAAAGCATCTGCATTAATTTTTAACCCAAAATTCTTTGCTAACAAAACAAACAAAGTAGCTTCCCAACTGTTATTAGTTTTTGTCAATATTTCCTGAATTTGTTCAGATTTATGTTCTAATCGTTCAAAATAAAGTCGTTCAAACCAATGCGAGAGAACAAATGTGTCTATTTTATTAATATCTTGCTCACAATTAATCCAATTTTTTGTTATACTAAAAAGCTGTTCGTGTTTATTAAGTAAATCCTTCGATATATAATTTTTTAATTCTAAAGTAGCAATTGCTTCATTTGATTTTCTAAAAATTTCAACATCATGTTCCCAAACAACATGTAATATAACAGCATCATAATTCTCATCTACTTCATGATAATGAGCATACCAATCTGATGAATTGATATGAATTTCAACATTACCCGCCCAAAGTTGCTTGTTTACTACAATTTTAGCATTTAAAAAATCAGGCCCAGTGTTACTGTTCTCAATTCCTACTGAAGTTATTTCAATATTTTCGCCGTTCGTTGTTTGTAAATTTTTATATGAAAACAGCTTAAGTTTCCATATAAAATGAAGTAAATTTTCTTTCATAGCTTTTTTAATCTCCTTAAAAGTAAATATTATCTTTTAGTTATGAAAATTCAAGCCTTAATTTAAGTCTATTTCCGTATTTTTGAATTAATTTTGTAAGGAAAAATTTATGTAAATGAATATAATTAAAAGCCTTGAATGGAGATATGCAACGAAAAAATTTGATCCTTCAAAAAAACTATCAAATCAACAAATTGAAACTCTTAAAAAAGCTTTCAATTTAACACCAACATCATTTGGTTTACAACCTATAAAAATGATTGTGATTTCAAATAAAGAACTTCAAGAAAAATTTGTAGAACATTCTTACTTTCAAAGAATGGTTGCTGACGCATCACATTTATTAGTTTTATGTATTGAAAAGGATACAACTACTGAAAATATAAATGCTTACTTCGATTTGGAAAAAGACATAAGAGAAGTTGAAGAAGAAGTAATTTCTAACTTCAGAAAGCAACTTATTGGAATGTATGAATCTAAAACTCTAGAAGAAAAACAGCAATCTGCAATTTATCAAACCTATATTGTTCTAGGAAATTTAATGACTGTTTGTGCTTTAGAAAAAATTGACGCTTGCCCAATGGAAGGTTTTGTGCCTGAAAAAATTGATGAATTATTAAATTTAAAAAACCTAAATTTAAAATCTGTTCTAATGTTACCTGTTGGCTATAGAGCTGAAGATGATGTTATGATTGGAATGAAAAAAGTTAGAAAACCTATTAACGAAACTGTATTAGAAATACAATAATAAAAATAATTTAGAAATGAGTAAAGATATTAGAGCACTAGAACCTACTACACTTTGGAATAATTTTGCAGATTTAAATGCAGTTCCAAGAGGTTCAAAAAAAGAAGAAAAAGTAATACAATTTATGGTTGATTTTGGAAAAAAATTAAACCTTGAAACTATTATTGATCCTGTTGGGAACGTGATTATAAAAAAACCAGCCTCAAAAGGTATGGAAAATCGCAAAACCATTGTTATGCAAGGTCATTTGGATATGGTTCATCAAAAAAATTCTGATACTAATTTTGATTTTGATACGGAAGGTATTAAAATGAAAGTTGTAGATGGCTGGGTTAAAGCTGATGGTACAACTCTTGGTGCTGATAATGGCTTAGGAGTTGCTGCAATAATGAGCATTTTAGCATCTAAAGATATTAAACACCCTGCTGTAGAAGCTTTATTTACCATTGATGAAGAAACAGGAATGACTGGTGCAATGGGGTTACAAGCTGGTTATTTAAAAGGAGAAATATTACTAAATTTAGATACTGAGGAAGATGATGAAATTGATATTGGATGTGCTGGAGGGATTGATATTACAGCAAAAAATGTGTATCATGAAGTTAACACACCTATAAATAGTATTGGCTTCTCAATTTCTGTGACAGGTTTAAATGGTGGGCATTCTGGAATGGATATTCATAAAGGGCTTGGAAATGCTAATAAAATAATGAACCGTTTATTATATGTAGCTCAAGAACATCTAAGAATTTCTGAAATAAATGGAGGTAGTTTACGTAATGCTATTCCAAGAGAAAGTTTTGCCTTAATTTCAGTTTATAGTTCTCGAAAAGATGTTTTTTTAAAGTTAATAAATACAACTATAACTCAAATTAAAAAGGAACTTAAAACAGTTGATCCTAATTTAACTATTACCGTTACTGAAACAATTGCTCCAAAAAAAGTAATGACTACCATTAGCCAAATTACACTATTAAATACTATTTACGCAACTCACAATGGTGTTTTTAGAATGAGCAATGATATGGAGAATTTAGTTGAAACTTCAAATAATGTAGCGCGTATAATTGTTAAAGATGAAGTAATTACAATTATGTGTTTAACAAGATCATCTGTAGAAACTTCAAAATCAGATTTAGTAAACACCTTAAAATCTGCTTTTGAATTAGCAGGTTATCAGGTAACACTTTCTGGTTCATATCCAGGTTGGAAACCTAATGTAAACTCTCAAATATTAAATGTTTTAACTGAAACTTATGAAAAATTATTTGGTAGTAAAGCAGCTGTTGTAGCTTGTCATGCTGGTTTAGAATGCGGTATTTTAGGAACAAATTATCCTGATATGGATATGATTTCATTTGGACCAACAATACAAGGTGCTCATTCACCCGATGAAAGAGCTAATATTAAATCAGCTCAAAAATTCTGGAAATATTTACTCTCAATATTAGAAAATATTCCTACTAAAAACTAACAAAAAAAAGAGGTTGAGATTATTCAACCTCTTTTTTTTTTATCTCTTTGTTAACATTATTCCCTTTTTAAAACCATAAATAATTGTATTTTTACAACTTATTTTAACACTATATTCTTTCATGGGTAAAATTATTGCAATTGCAAATCAAAAAGGTGGTGTAGGTAAAACTACAACAACTATTAACCTCGCCGCCGCTTTAGGTGTGTTAGAAAATAAGGTATTATTGATTGATGCTGATCCTCAAGCAAATGCTTCCTCAGGGCTTGGAATTATAGTTGAAGAAGTAGAAATGGGAAGTTATCAATTATTAGAACATACTATCACCGCAAAAGAGGCAATTGTACCTACAAATTCACCAAATGTAGATATTATTCCAGCGCATATTGATTTAGTTGCAATTGAAATTGAATTGGTTGATAAAGAGAAACGAGAATATAAATTAAAAGAAGCACTTGAAGAAATAAAAAATGATTATGATTATATTTTAATTGACTGTGCTCCTTCACTTGGCTTAATAACGTTAAATGCACTTGTGGCAGCTGATTCTGTAATTATTCCTATCCAATGTGAATATTTTGCATTAGAAGGCTTAGGAAAATTATTAAATACCATTAAAAGTGTTCAGAAAATACACAATACTAATTTAGATATTGAAGGTTTATTACTTACAATGTACGACTCTCGTTTACGCCTTTCAAACCAAGTAGTAGAAGAAGTTAAAAAGCATTTTCAGAATATGGTTTTTAAAACCATCATTCAACGAAATGTTAGGTTAAGTGAAGCTCCAAGTTTTGGAGAAAGTATTATCGCATATGACGCAACAAGTAAAGGTGCTGTTAATTATATTAACTTAGCTAATGAAATTTTAAAATTAAACAATAAGGATGGCTAAAGCATTTAAAAAACAAGCACTAGGAAGAGGATTATCTGCCTTATTAAATGATTCAAGTTCAGATATTACATCTGCAAATGATAAAAATGCAGAAAAAATTGTAGGTTCTATTATTGAAATAGAAATGGATTTAATTGATGTAAATCCATTTCAACCAAGAACTTACTTTAACGAAGAAGCACTACAAGAATTAGCAAGCTCCATAAAAGAATTAGGTGTTATACAGCCAATTACCATTCGAAAATTAGAAGGAAATAAATTTCAACTAGTTTCTGGAGAAAGAAGATTTAGAGCTTCCAAATTAATAGGAAATACTACAATACCTGCCTATATAAGAATTGCTAATGACCAAGAAATGCTTGAAATGGCATTGGTTGAAAACATACAACGTAAAGATTTAGATCCAATAGAAGTTGCTCTTTCTTATCAACGATTAATTGAAGAAATTGATTTAACGCAAGAAGAAATGAGTCAACGCGTTGGAAAAAAACGTTCAACAATTAGTAATTATTTACGATTGTTAAAATTAGACCCAATTATTCAAACAGGAATGCGAGATGGATTTTTATCAATGGGTCATGGTAGAGCATTAATAAACGTTGAAAATGCTGAAGAACAATTAGGTATTTATGAGAAGATTATTAAACAAAAATTATCAGTTCGTGAAACTGAATTATTAGTTAAAAATTTGAAAGAAGGACCTTCAATAGCAACTAAAAAAACTTCAGAAACCATTGAAACTCCTAAATTTATTTCAAACGGTGCAAAAACTTTTAGTGAATATTTTGGGCATAAAATTGACATAAAATTAGCAGGTAAAGATAAAGGTAAAATTATAATACCTTTTCATTCAGAAGAAGATTTTAATAGACTTAAAAAATTATTAGAATAGTGTTAAACAAACAGTTATACATATTTTTTTTAGTTATTGGTTTAACCATTTTTAGAGGTTTTTCTCAAGAAAATGTTTTAAAAATTAAAGATACTGTATTTGGAAATTCCGCAGAATACAATCCACTATCGCCTTCAAAAGCAGCATTCTATTCAGCAGTATTACCAGGTTTAGGACAAGCATACAATAAAAAATATTGGAAAATTCCATTTGTTTATGCAGCCCTAGGGTCTGGAGTTTACATTTATACATTAAATAACAATAATTATAATAGAGCAAGAACCGCTTTTAAATTAAGAACAAATGGCAAGCCTGATGAATTTGATGGTTTGGATGGTAAACCATTTTTATCTGAAGCTGCATTAATTTCAGCTCAAAAAGGTTATAAAAAGGATAAAGATTTAGCATTATTAGTAACTGCCGGATTGTATATTTTACAAATAATTGAAGCAAGTACAAATGCACATCTTTTACAACATAATGTAGACAATAGTTTAACAATTAATCCTAAATTAATTAAAAACACAACTAATAACAGAACCATAGTTGGGGCACAAATTAATTTCAAATTTTAAAATGAAAATAGCACTTTTAGGTTATGGAAAAATGGGTAAAACAATTGAACAAATTGCTTTACAAAAAGGTCACGAAATTGTATTAATAGTTGATGAAAACACTAAAAATTATGATATTACATTAGCCGATGTGGCCATTGATTTTAGTATTCCAACAGTAGCTTTTACCAATATTTCAAACTGCTTTAATAACAATATTCCTGTAGTAAGTGGAACAACTGGCTGGTTAGATAAATTTAATGAAGCGATAGAACTTTGCAATAAGAAAAAAAGTGGTTTTATTTACGCTTCAAATTTTAGTTTAGGTGTAAACATCTTTTTTGAATTAAATGAATATTTAGCAAAAATGATGAGCAACTTAAGCCAGTATCAAATTTCAATGGAAGAAATTCATCATACTCAAAAATTAGATGAACCAAGTGGAACAGCTATTACACTGGCTGAAGGAATTATAAAACATACCAATAAAAATAATTGGTCTTTAAATGTAACAAATAACGAAAACGAATTACCTATAGTCGCAAAACGTATCGCTGGTGTTCCTGGAACTCATTCTATAGAATACAAATCGAATGTAGATACAATTGATATTAAACATACTGCACATAATAGAGATGGCTTTGCTTTAGGAGCAGTAATAGCTGCAGAATGGCTAGTTGGAAAAACAGGTGTTTTTACTATGAAAGACGTTTTAGGTTTAAAATAATATAAAAATCACTAATTATGACAATGACTCAATGGTTTATATTTTTCTTAATAATTCAAGTAATTCACTTTGTTGGAACTTGGAAACTTTACATTAAAGCTGGGAGAAAATCTTGGGAAGCAATAATTCCTATTTACAATGCAATTATTTTAATGAAAATAATAAACAGACCTGCTTGGTGGGTGATTTTATTATTTATCCCTATTATAAATTTATTAATGTTCCCAGTAGTTTGGATTGAAACTATTAGAAGTTTTGGTAAAAATTCTACAATTGATTCATTTTTAGCTGTTTTAACTTTAGGGTTTTATACCTACTACATAAATTATTTAACCAACGTAAATTATATTGAAGATAGAAGTTTAAAATCTAGAACTGAATTAGGTGAATGGGTAAGCTCAATTGTTTTTGCAATTATTGCGGCCACATTGGTTCATACTTATATTATGCAACCCTATACAATACCTACATCTTCTTTGGAAAAATCTTTATTAGTAGGTGATTTTCTATTTGTAAGCAAGTTTCATTATGGCGCAAGAGTTCCAATGACAACAGTTGCAGCTCCTATGGTACACGATTCTTTACCATTAATTAAGGCTAAATCTTATTTAAAAACTCCTCAACTTCCATATTTCAGAATTCCAGGTTTTCAGGATATTAAAAGAAATGAAATTGTTGTATTCAATTGGCCAGTAGATACTGTTCGTTTTTTTAGAGATCACTCTAATATTCATATAGATAAGCCTATTGATAAAAAGTCAAACTACGTAAAACGTTGTGTTGGTATTCCAGGTGATTCATTAGAAATTAAGGATGGCTATATTTTTATTAATGGGAAACAAACTGTTTTACCAGACAGAGCTAAACCACAATATTTTAATACTGTAACTGTAAAAGAAGGTTTTAATCCAAATAGTTTAATCTCAAGATATGGATCTACAGAATTAGGTGGTGGTACTAATGGTATTTTTACTGTAAACCTTACTGATGAAAATGCACAAAATCTTAAAAACAATCCATACGTTATTAGTGTTATAAAAGATCTTACTCCTAAAGGAAATTTTGACAATAAAATATTTCCACACAATAACAAATACCCTTGGTCAGTAGATAATTATGGTCCAATTTATATTCCTGAAGAAGGTAAAACTGTTGAATTAAATGCTAAATCTATTCCTTTTTACAAACGAATTATTGAGGTTTATGAAAATAATGACTTAACCATTAATGGTGATGAAATTTTTATTAATGGGAAATTAGCAACTAATTACACCTTCAAACAAAATTATTATTGGATGATGGGTGATAACCGACACAATTCTGAAGATGCTCGTTTTTGGGGATATGTTCCTTTTGACCATGTGGTTGGTAAACCCGTATTTATTTGGTTTAGTTGGGATACTAATGGACAAGGTTTAGGAGAAAAAATCAGATGGGAACGTGTTTTTACAACGGTTCATGGAAGTGGAAAACCTGTTTCATACTTGTATTATTTTATAGGAGCCCTTGTACTTTGGTTTGGCTATAGCTCTTATAGAAAACGTAAAAATGTGGAATAATGTTTGTCATTTTTAAATATCATATGAAATGACCTTACTTCAACCAACATATTTTTCGCCAATAATTCAATATGTTGCAATTGCAAATTCAAAAGAAATTATATTTGAAGTTGAAGATAATTTTCAAAAACAGACCTATAGAAATCGCTGTTATATTAACACAGCTGATGGTAAACACTCATTAACTGTTCCCTTTC
Source organism: Lutibacter sp. (assembly GCF_041562875.1). Classification (GTDB taxonomy): domain Bacteria; phylum Bacteroidota; class Bacteroidia; order Flavobacteriales; family Flavobacteriaceae; genus Lutibacter. Next base: position 34,197 of record NZ_JBFFOE010000014.1, read on the forward strand.
AACATAGTAAAGGCATCAAACAAAAAACAAAAGATATAAAAATAGATTATAAGGATGATTGGCATAAAATTCAATTAAAAACATTAGAAACAGCCTACAGTTCATCACCTTTTTTTGAATTTTACGTTGATGATTTACAACCAATATTTAAAAAAAGAAGCACCTATTTATTAGATTTAAATTTAAAGTGCCATCAATTTGTGATGGATTGTTTACAATTGGAAGTCTCAACTTCAAAAACTACAGAATATCATAAAGAATTCGATTTTTTAGATGCTCGCAGTTTAGCAATTGCTAAACCTGAAAAAGTATTCAATTTAGAACACTATTTTCAAGTATTTAACTCAAATCATGGCTTTATTTCTAATTTAAGTATTTTAGACTTACTATTTATGGAAGGTCCTAATGCGTTAAATTATTTAGAAAGTCAAAAAATTAATTTTTAATTTTGGATAGTATTAGATTCGTAACACATTATGGAATGCACTTTTTAGTTCCTGCTGTTATTGCCTATTTATTTTTTAAAAACAATTGGAAAAAAGTATGGCTTTTGTTTATCTTAACTATGTTAGTAGATTTAGATCACTTAATTGCAACACCACTTTTTGATGCAACACGATGTAGCATTAATTTTCATCCACTTCACTCCTATTATGCCATTCTATTATATACTCTATTTCTTTTTCCTTTAAAAACAAGAATTATTGCTATTGGATTATTATTTCACATGCTTACCGACTATATTGATTGTTTTTGGATTACATAAACTCAGAATTTCTTCTTTGATTATTTTATACTTAATACGTTCTTACAGTAAATCAACTCCAAAACTAACGTTTATATTCTCTTCATGATTTGAGGAATAGTCTTCCAAAAAGTAAATTTAAGAAACACTTTAAAAGGCAAAATATAAATGATAATTTTGTTTAAATTTAAATATCATTAATATTAGAATCCTGAATATTAATATTTTAAAAAATATTATATTTATAGAATTTATACTATTATAAATATTTTTTGCATTTTAAACTTGCCAATAACAACATTTTTTATTAAATTTAGAATTACTACTTTCTAAATTAATCATAAGAAGAAACCAGCCCCCAGATTAAAACTCTGTGTTATGATTAAGAATGTAATTATATTAGCTGAACTTCCCTTATTTTTAAATGTACTTATTGCTAAATCTAAGAATTCAAATGATACCCTTTTAGAAATAATCATTCCAATTGTTTTTAGTTTATTTTCTCTAAATAAAAAATGCAGCTCAAATAGTATTGGATAAACAACTAATTTTTTACACAATGCTAGTTTTAAAAAAATATTTCACTATTTTATTTATCGTTTTACCAGCAATAATTACTTTAGTAGTATTTAGTTATTTGAAATTTAATTTTAAAAACGAAGCAACTTTATCTAGTAATTTTAAGAATCTTCACAACGGCGATTTAATTTTGCGTTGTGGACGATCTACAGAAAGTTTTGCTGTTTATTTAGCTGATGCTAATTCTGAATTTACACATATTGGTATTATTTCAATAGAAAACGGCATACCTTATGTAATTCATGCAGTTCCAAGCAAAACAAACTTAATTAAAAAAGAAGTATTATTCACCTTTATAAATTCAAAAAGCACTTCCAAATTTGCCATCTATAGAAGTAATTTCAATGAAGTTTATTTAGATAAAGTTGTAAAGACCGCTAACAGCTATTATATAAACAAATATAAATTTGACACCAAATATGATCTCACCACAAACACAAAATTGTATTGCACTGAACTTGTTTTAAAAGCATTTAATACTTGTGGCGCTACTATAAAAGTAAAGTCAAAAGAATTAAACTATATAATTGGGAAACACTTCATTATTTTTCCATCCGAATTTACGAAAGCCCCATTTTTTACTAGAATAATTTAATTTAAATAAATATTAATTTTAAAACTGTAATTATGAAAAATTTAAAAATTTACGCAATCCTTTTAGTATTAGCTATAGCATTTAATTTAAACTCTTGTTCAAGTGGAATTTCAGCACCTGGTGATGCCATTGTAAAAGCTTATAATTTCATGAATAACAAACAATTTGAAAAAGCTGCAAAATTATACGTTGGTAAAAAAGGTGAAGTATTCACAGAAGCAGAAGTAAAAAAAATGGAAGGTTTAGTTGCAATGGCATTTGAGCAACATGAGAAAAAAGATGGTATTAAAAATGTTGAAATAACAGAAGAAATAATAGCTGAAGATGGAAAATCTGCAAAAGTAAAATTCATTATTCATTTTAATAATGGGGACACAGATAATGAAAATGCTGATCTTCTAAATATAGATGGAAAATGGTTTATTAAAGTATAGTGTGAATAAAAAAATCCCAGAATATATTCTGGGATTTTTTTAAATAGTTTATCTAATCAATTTTTTATATTTAATACGTTTTGGCATTAAATCACCACCAAGCCTTGCTTTTTTATTTTCTTCATAATCAGAGAATGACCCCTCAAAGAAATACACTTCAGAATTACCTTCAAAAGCTAAAATATGTGTACAAACTCTGTCCAAAAACCATCTATCGTGACTAATTACTACTGCACAACCCGCAAAGTTTTCCAAACCTTCTTCCAGTGCACGTAAAGTATTTACATCCAAGTCATTTGTTGGCTCATCTAATAATAAAACGTTTCCCTCTTCACGCAACGTCATTGCTAAATGCAAACGGTTTCTTTCACCCCCAGAAAGTGTACTTACTTTTTTATTTTGCTCACTTCCAGAGAAGTTAAATCTACTTAAATAAGCTCTAGAGTTCACTTGCTTTCCCCCCATTAAAACCAATTCTTGTTCGTTGGCAAAATTTTGCCAAATAGTTTTTTCTGGATCAATATTTGAATGACTTTGATCTACATAAGCTATTTTTGCAGTATCTCCAACAATAAATTCTCCTTTATCTGGCTCTAACTCACCCATTATCATTTTGAAAATTGTGGTTTTACCAGCACCGTTTGGACCAATAATACCAACAATTCCTGCCTGTGGTAGATTAAAATTTAAATCTTCATATAAAATTTTATCTCCAAATGCTTTTGAAACTCCTTTAGCTTCAATAACTTTAGTTCCCAATCGTGGACCATTTGGAATATAAATCTCTAATTTTTCATCCAATTGATTTTGATCCTGACTCATTAATTTATCATAGTTAGCCAAACGTGCTTTTGATTTTGCATGACGACCTTTTGGAGCCATTCTCACCCATTCCAACTCTCGTTCTAATGTTTTTTGACGCTTAGAAGCTGTTTTAGATTCTTGTGCTAATCGTTTTGATTTTTGATCTAACCAAGATGAATAATTTCCTTTCCAAGGAATACCTTCACCTCTATCTAGTTCTAAAATCCACCCAGCAACATTGTCTAAAAAGTATCTATCATGTGTTACTGCAATTACAGTTCCACTATATTGTTGTAAATGATGTTCCAACCAATGTACAGACTCCGCATCTAAATGGTTTGTTGGCTCATCTAATAATAAAACATCTGGTTCTTGTAATAACAATCTACATAATGCTACTCTTCTACGTTCTCCACCAGAAAGATTTTTAATTGGTGTATCACCTTCAGGAGTTCTTAATGCATCCATAGCAATCTCCAATTTAGTATCTAATTCCCAAGCGTTCGCTGCATCAATTTTATCTTGAAGAACGGCTTGTTGGGCCATTAGTTTATCCATTTTATCAGCATCAGAATATACTTCTTCCAAGCCAAACATATCGTTTATTTTATTGTACTCATCTAAAATGGCTACTGTTTCAGCAACACCTTCTTTTACAATATCTAAAACAGTTTTAGTTTCATCTAATTGAGGTTCCTGCGATAAAAACCCAACAGAATAACCAGGTGCAAAAACCACATCTCCCTGATAGTTTTTCTCTAAGCCTGCAATAATTTTAAGTAAGGTTGATTTTCCAGAACCATTTAAACCTAAAATTCCAATTTTAGCTCCATAAAAAAAACTTAAATAAATATTTTTTAAAACCTGTTTATTTGCGTCTTGGTATGTTTTACTTACACCAGACATTGAAAAAATAACTTTCTTATCGTCAGCCATAGTTTATTTTAATAAATGTTAATTGTTATTTGTAATGTAAAAAGTTTTAAACTCTTCCTTTTAAAGCATTAAATACCCACGCAATTGCAAAAAAACCAATCCCAACAGCTGCAAACCCCCATCCAGCAACATCATCATATCTAAATGCTCCTAGAGCTATAAGCGATAGCCCAACAATTATCATAATTGCTGTAGCCCAAGCCAATACTGTATTTTTATTCATCTTAATTTGCTTTAATATTAATTATCTAAAAATTTATAGTCTGCAAATATCGTAAATTTAAAATGAAATCCATAAAAAACGCTCTCTTAAAAAGAGAGCGTTTATATTAAAAACTAAAAATTAGTGTCTTAAAAATGAGCTGTTTCAGTTTTTTTTGTTTAATTTTTTTATACAACCCTACCTAATTTTTCTTCAACTTTATTGTTTTTAGAAATAACTTCAAATTGATTGGATGTGTTATTTTCGCCTCCTGCTTTTAAGGCTTTGTCTCCTGCAAAAAATGTTTTATGGTCATCACCTAGATTTGACCCTGCCATTCTTTGATGTTTTACACAAGAAACACCTTTACGAATTTCCTGTCTCTGAACATCTTTTACATAAGCCAACATGCCTTCTTCGCCAAAATAACCTTCAGTTAAATCATTCATATGAAGTGCTGTTGTATGATAAGTTGGTAACGTAATTAAGTGATGGAAAATACCTGCATCTCTTGCACCATCTATTTGAAACGTTCTAATTTTCACATCAGCACGATAGCACAATTGCGAATCATCATATTGTGCATCCATTAAATTATTTCTATCATAGTCTGTCATATTTTCACCTTCAGAAAGCATTTCTTCATATACCTGATTACGGAAATTTAATGTCCAATTAAAAGATGGCGAGTTATTATAAACCAATTTAGCATTTGGCACAACTTCTTTAATTCTGTTTACCATAATAGCGATTTGCTTCACATTTGGTGTTGGAGTTTCAATCCATAGTAAATCTGCTCCATTTTGAAGACTCGTAATACAATCTAACACAACTCTATCTATATTAGATCCATCTTTAAATTTATACAACCCATTTGGTAATCTTACTGGACGCACTAATTTACCATCTCTTTTAAGAAATACATCATCTTCTTTAGCTTCATTTATGTCAATTTCTTCCGCTTCTACAAAAGCTAAATATTGAGAAGCTAAATCTCTTGGCTCATTACTAACTGGCAATTTTTGCGTTAAACCAGCACCCTCAGAATCTGTTCTTGCAACAATAATTCCGTCATCTACTCCTAATTCTATAAACGCATACCTAATAGCATTCAGTTTGGCAATAAAATCTTCATGAGGCACAGTAACCTTTCCATCTTGATGACCACATTGTTTAGCATCAGAAACTTGATTTTCAATTTGAATAGCACAAGCGCCGGCTTCAATCATTTTCTTCGTTAACAAATAAGTAGCTTCTTCATTCCCAAAACCTGCATCAATATCAGCAATAATAGGAACTATATGTGTTTCAAAATTATCGATTTGATCTTGTACATCTTCCCCTTTTTCAAGTCTTCTGAACAAATCATTTAACTCAATTGCATCTGCTTGTCGTAAGAAATCATAAATTTCTTTAATTAATAAAGGAACGGCTGTTTTTTCGTGCATAGATTGATCTGGCAATGGTCCAAATTCTGAGCGTAATGCAGCTACCATCCAACCAGATAGATATAAATATCTTTTACTTGTTGTTTTATGATGCTTTTTAACAGCGATCATATTTTGTTGCGCAACAAAACCATGCCAACAACCTAATGATTGCGTGTAATTTGAAACATCTGCATCATATTCTTCCATATCTTTTCTCATAATGGCAGCAGTATATTTAGCGATATCTAAACCTGTTTTAAACCGATTTTGAGCAACCATTCTAGCTGCAGTTTCAGGATTTATTGCGTTCCAAGTATTTCCATACTTTGCTTTAAGATCTCTTACAGTTTGTAAAGCAGAACTATAATTACTTTGTGCTAAATTTTTCATAATTTTGTCTTGTATTTAATTTTTATAGTTATTTATATGAATCACCCTTTAATTTCGCGGTTTTGGGTGGTTTTTTTATAGGTAATTGTAAGCTTTTAAGGTTAAAAATTCTTCAAATTTTTCTGAAATAACCAGTGAATCAAACAATTCGATGGCCAAGTTAAATTTTCCGTTTTTGAAGGCCTCTTCTCCAACCAATTCTTTAATTATTTGAATTTCAGACTCCAGCAATTCAATATACAGTTCAACAGTAAAAATTCTGTCATCTTCAAGTATTGAATTATTATGTAGCCACTGCCACAATTGCGTTCTTGAAATTTCTGCTGTTGCAGCGTCTTCCATTAAATTATATAAGGCCGCAGCTCCGTTACCTGAAAGCCACGATTCCATATATAAAATCCCAACATTAATATTTTTACGAATTCCTTTTTCTGTAATAGTACCTTTAGGTTGCTCAACCAGCATTTCTTCTGTAATGTTCAAATCTTCTCGTTTATTTGAAATCTGATTCTTTTCAGGCATATAATTATCAAATACTTCTAAAGCAACAGCAACCAATCCTGGATGTGCAACCCAAGTACCATCATGTCCATTTTTAGCTTCACGCTCTTTATCTGCTCTTACTTTTTCATAGGCAATTCTATTTTCCTCTTCATTGTTTTTTACAGGAATTTGTGCAGCCATTCCGCCAATTGCATGAACATTTCGCTTGTGACATCGTTGTATTACACGCAAAGAATAAGCCTCCATAAATGGTGATGCCATGGTTACTTGATCTCTATCTGGCACAACAAAACCTTTATGGTTTCTAAACTTTTTGATGTATGAAAAAATATAATCCCAACGGCCACAATTTAATCCTGCCATATGGTTTTTTAATTCATAAATAATTTCATCTATTTGAAAACTCGCAGTTATTGTTTCAATTAAAACTGTAGCTTTTATAGTTGATTGTTTAATTCCCATATAATTTTGAGCAAAAACAAAAACTTCATTCCACCAGCGCGCTTCAAAATAATGTTCAAGTTTTGGTAAGTAAAAATATGGTCCAGATCCATTTTTTAATAACTGCTCTTCATTATGAAAAAAATACAATCCAAAATCAACTAAAGAGCCTGATATTTCTTCTCCATTAATTCGTACATTTTTTTCATTCAAATGTAAACCTCTTGGCCTAACTAAAAGTGTGGCAACATTTGTATTTAGCTTGTATTCCTTACCATTTTCATTTGTAAATGAAATAGTTTTATTTACAGCATCCATCAAGTTTTGCTGACCTTCCATACAATTCTCCCAAGAAGGAGAATTGCTATCTTCAAAATCAGCCATAAAAACTTTAGCTCCTGAGTTTAATGCATTAATAATCATTTTTCGTTCAACTGGTCCAGTAATTTCTACTCTTCTATCTAACAAATCTTTTGGTAATGGATCAGCAATCCAATTTTCATCTCTTATAGAAGATGTTTCTCTTGGAAACTCAGGAAAATTTCCTTTATCAAAATAATTTTGTTGCATTACTCTTCTTTCCAATAATTCCAAACGCTCGCTGTTAAATTTTTCGTGTAATTGCACTAAAAAATCCATAGCTTCATTGGTCAAAATATCATTATAAGAATTTTTAACATCTTCTGAAAAATGTACTGGGTGAATTGTTGTTTCGTTAAATTTTTTCATATTGGCTTATTTTTATGAGGACAAACATAAATTAAAGTTTTTTATAAAACAAGCGAACGTTCGCTAAATAAACAAATAATGCTAATTTTTATTATTTCGCTAAAAAACATACCTTTGTTTTATGAATATCGAAGAAGAATACATAAAATTGATCTTTGGATTGAAGCTAAAGCAAATTAGAACAGAGAAAAGCTTGTCATTATTTGGACTTTCAAAACTTACAAACATCTCAAAATCATACCTTAACGAGATTGAGAAAGGAAAAAAATATCCTAAAACAGATAAAATTGCACTTTTATCACAAGTATTAGATATTCCTTATGATAATATGGTTTCCTTAAAATTAGATAAAAACTTAGCACCATTAGGTGAAATATTACAATCCAAAATTTTAAAAGAAATCCCTTTAGATTTATTTGGAATACAAGAAGCTGATTTAATTGATATTATTTCAAATGCACCAGCAAAGGTAAGTGCATTTTTAAGTACTCTAATTGAAATTGCACAAAACTACAACCTTTCTCGTGAAAGTTTCTTCTTAGCTGCTTTACGCTCTTACCAAGAAGCACATAATAATTATTTTGAAGATATTGAACTTAGTGTAGAACAGTTTGCAAAAGCCTATCACATTAATTTAAAAGAAAAAATAAATTCAAAAGATTTAGAAGAAATTTTAACAGAAGAATTTAATTATAAAATTTTAGATGATAAACTTCATTTGTATCCTAATCTAAAAGAATTACGTTGCATTTTTATACCTAAACCAAAGGTGTTATTATTAAATAACACAATTGATGAATCTCAAAAAGCATTTATTTTAGCTAAAGAAATAGCTTATAATTACTTAAAAATAAATGAAAGATTATATACATTTCCTTGGGTTAAATTTGAATCTTTTGATCAGGTTTTAAATAATTTTATAGCTTCTTATTTTGCTGGAGCACTACTAATACCAAAAAAAGCATTAGAAAAACAACTGAAAACATTTTTTAATACTGAAACTTGGGATGGAGACACCTTTAATAAAATGATTACTCGTTTTACAGATTCACCTGAAACTTATTATCAACGCTTAACTAATATTTTACCAAAAACTTTTCATCTTAAAAAT
>NZ_JBFFOE010000015.1:0-42809 GCF_041562875.1 Lutibacter sp.
CCATTATCGGTATGTCCTTTAATAATATTGTAAAGTTGGGTTTTTAGCGTATAATTGGTACCCGTAGCGGTGTCATAATAGCCTGCTGGGATTTGGCTGTAAATTGTAAATGTAACAAAGTAAAATAGGAGTATTATTTTTTTCATATAAATGTGGGGGTTTATAGTATGATAAAAATAGTGAAATTTTAATTATAAAAATACTTAACTAATCTTTTCCAACAAAGCCATATAAAATCCATCAAAACCAGATTTATGTGCAGAAACCTTATTTTCTTTCACAAATTTAAATTCAGGATGATTTTTTAAAAATAGTTGTACTTGATTTTCGTTTTCCGAAGGTAAAATTGAACAAGTTGCATATACTAGTTTTCCACCAACTTTAACTAGCTGAGAATAATTTTCTAAAATTTCGGCTTGTGTAGCCTTAATAGTCTCAATAAATTCAGGTTGTAATTTCCATTTACTATCAGGATTACGTCTTAAAACTCCTATACCACTACAAGGAGCATCAATTAAAACTCTATCTGCTGTTCCTTTCATTTTCTTTAATACTTTGGTAGTATCTAAAGCTTTTGTAGTTACGTTGAAAACACCAGCTCTACGAGTTCGTATTTTTAGCTTTCTTAGTTTACTTTCATAAATATCGGTTGCTATCAACTGACCTTTATTTTCCATTAAAGCTGCTAAATGTAATGTTTTCCCACCAGCACCAGCACAAGTATCAATCACTTTCATGCCAGGTTTTACATCTAAATATTCAGCAACCAATTGAGAAGAGGCATCTTGAACTTCAAATAAACCATCTTTAAAACACTGAGTTACAAAAACATTTGCACGCTCCACTAATTTTAAGGCATCAGGATGACCAGGAATAAATTCAGTTTCAATTCCTTCTTCAGATAATTTTTTTCTTAAGGATAATTTATTGGTATTAAGTGTGTTAGTACGTAAAATAACACTTGCTTGGATGTTTAAAGCCTCAATTTCTTTTGTCCATTGTTTTTCTCCTAGTTCTTTTACTGCTAATTCATCTAACCAATCTGGAATAGATTCTTTAAAAACGCGTTGTTTTTGAAGTTCATCAAATTTACCTTTAATTCTTCTTTCTGGAACGCCTTGTAATTGATTCCAATCAGGTAGCTTATAACCTCTTAATATAGCAAAAACAGCAAAGTTTTTCCATACATTTTCATTGGTATAATGATTTTTTGTGCCAGCAATTTCATTGTATAAACGCTTCCAACGAACCATTTCATAAATAGTTTCAGCAACAAACTTTCTATCTCTTGCTCCCCAACGTTTATCTTTTTTTAAAGCTTTTTCAACAACTTTATCAGCATATTCTTCATCATTAAAAATAAGCCTCATTGAAGCAATTACTGTATATACTAGGTTTCTGTGTAATCTCATATTAAAATTTAAGGTTGCAAAGATACAAAATTAGTTGATAGAAAATTTACCTTGAATAAATTACAATGTACAAGATATTTATGGTATCATATTAACAATAGTTATGAGATGTAATTTGGAATTGTTTATTGCTGTTTGAATTATTATCTTCGTGCTTTAAAAAAATAGCATTGTACAATTTAAATACTTCTATTTCATATTTAAAAGGTGTTGGACCTAGTAGAGCAGACTTGTTAAAGACTGAATTGGGGATTTATACGTTTAGTGATTTGCTTAATTTTTTCCCAAATCGGTATATTGATAGATCTCAATTTTTGAAGATAAATCAATTGCAGGAAAATTCTTCTGAAATTCAAATTATTGGAAAAATTACAAGTATTAAAACAGTTCAGCAAAAAAAAGGTAGTAGGCTAGTAGCCACTTTTGTTGATGAAACTGGCTCTATGGAATTGGTTTGGTTTCGTGGTGTAAAATGGATAAAAGATGCTCTTAAAACCAATATTCCTTATGTTATATTTGGTAAAACAAACTATTTTAATAGGTTATTTACCATGCCACATCCTGAAATGGAATTGGTTTCAATTTATCAGAAAAAATTGCAATCTGTTATGCAGCCTGTTTACCCTTCAACTGAAAAATTAACAAATAAAGGAGTGACAAATAGAATTGTTTCAACAATGATTCAAAATTTGTTTGAAGAATTAAATGGTAAATTTCAAGAAACTTTATCAACTTCAATTTTAGAAAAATTAGATTTAATTTCAAAGAATGAAGCACTTTTTAATATTCATTTCCCAAAAAGCCAGGGTTTATTAACCAAAGCACAAAATAGATTAAAATTTGAAGAACTCTTTTTTATTCAATTGCAATTAATTAGAAAAAAGATTGTTAGAAAAGCAAAAATAAAAGGATTTAATTTTGAAAAAGTAGGTGCTAATTTTAATAATTTCTACAATAATAAGCTACCATTTGATTTAACAAATGCACAAAAAAGTGTTTTAAAGGAAATTAGAAAAGATTTAGGATCTAATGCGCAAATGAATAGGCTGTTACAAGGTGATGTAGGTTCTGGTAAAACTATTGTTGCTTTATTAACCATGTTAATTGCATTGGATAATGGCTATCAGGCAGCATTGATGGCTCCCACCGAAATTTTAGCTACACAACATTTTAATTCCCTTGTTGAACTATTAAATGGTATGAACATTTCTGTAAAATTATTAACAGGCTCGGTTAAAACGAAAGAACGAAGAATAATACACGAACAATTAGAATCTGGAGAATTAAATATATTAATTGGCACACACGCGCTTATTGAAGATAAAGTAAAGTTCAAAAATTTAGGAATTGCAATTATAGATGAGCAGCATAGGTTTGGAGTTGCTCAACGTTCAAAATTGTGGGAAAAGAATGAATTACCGCCTCATATTTTAGTGATGACAGCCACACCAATACCACGTACATTGGCAATGAGCGCTTATGGTGATTTAGACATTTCAGTTATTGATGAATTACCACCTGGAAGAAAAGAAGTAAAAACGGCACACAGATATGATTCTAACCGACTGTCGGTTTTTAAATTTTTAAAAGAAGAAATTGCTAAAGGCCGTCAGGTTTATGTGGTTTACCCATTAATAAATGAATCTGAAGCAATGGATTATAAAGATTTAATGGATGGTTTCGAAAGTATTTCACGTGAATTTCAGAAACCAAATTATCAGATTAGTATTGTTCATGGTAAAATGAAACCTGCGGATAAAGAATATGAAATGCAGCGTTTTATAAAAGGAGAAACACATATTATGGTAGCTACTACAGTGATTGAGGTTGGTGTAAATATTCCAAATGCAAGTGTCATGGTTATTGAAAGTGCTGAGCGTTTTGGATTGTCACAGCTACATCAATTACGAGGCAGAGTTGGGAGAGGAGCATCCCAAAGTTTTTGTATATTAATGACTAGTTTTAAATTATCTAGTGATGCCAAAGTGCGATTAGAAACCATGGTAAGTACTAGCGATGGTTTTAAAATTGCAGAAGTGGATTTAAAATTACGTGGCCCTGGAAATTTAATGGGAACACAGCAGAGTGGCGTTTTAAATTTAAGAATTGCGGATATTATAAAAGATGCTCAATTATTAAAAACTGCAAGAAGTATAGCTATTGATGTTTTAACAATAGATTCAACTTTAAAATCTCCTGAAAATATTCCTATTAGGATAGCATATCAAGAAGTTAGCAAGAATAGTACTATTTGGTCAAATATTAGTTAAGTTATCAAGTTTAATGCACATTGTTTCAAGTAAAACTAAGGGTTCATTTGTGTTTTTATTACAAACCAATATCTCACGGCTAATGCAAATATAAATGGTAGTAATGCCAAATTAAATACTTGAATTTTTAATAACCATAAAATAATCATCATAACTAATAAAGTGATTAAAAATAAATTGTAAAACCTAAGCCATGTTGGTAATTTAGATTTTAATAATAAAAATGCAACTATTAAATTTGGTGCAAAAGCCCATAAGAAATTAAAATTTTTATAAGTAGCTGTATGTGAGGTTGCAAACCATAATAAAAGCACTACAATACCTACCAATCCAGTACTAAAGTAAAGTGTAAAATCTAACCATTTAGATCTTTTATTTGATTTGAAGTTTTTGTAGGTAATAAAGAGTATCAATAATGCTAAACATAAAAAAGTGGTAAAAGGTATGAGTAGTGAAAAAGGTTCTTCAAGTTTACGTTCTTTCAAAATTGTGATTCTTTTTTTAACCAATGCTGTTATACTATTTTGAGTAGTTATAGTCGCATTATCAAAAGCTTCATAAATATAATCGGGTAAAAATTTATAATCGTCTTTGCTTGCTTTTTTGTCAATTACAGATCCTAAAGCTAAATCTATTCCAAATTTTGCCCATTTCTGATTTTTTGTATAATCGGCTATTAAATCTCTATGTGTTTTGTTTGAATTTATATGTGAATTATTAAAATGAACCTTTTCTTTTAAAACAGTTTTTATAACATCTTCAATTTTGGTGGAACAGTTATCATAAAAGAAATCGTATTGATAGGCTTTATTTTCTGGTTTGGCATTATTTTCTAAAAAATTGAAAATTAATTGAGCTTCATTTCTATCTATAGCTAACTCTTGTGTTTTTACCCAACGATTTTCATATTGATATTCTCTTAAAAAACGACTAAAAGTTGAAGTTGACAGTTGGTAGGTAAGTTTTCCTTTTGCAAAATTTAAATAAAAGTTAGGAGCATTAAAATCAAAAGTTCCATAATTGTATATTCTATCCAAACCTAAATTTGGATCATAAACTCTAAATGCACTATGCCCAAAGGTTGAATACAATTCATTTCCTGGTCCACAGGTTACAACACTAATGGTAGCTTTTTGCGTTAATTGTTGTGCTGTTATTTGAAAATAACTTAAGAAAATTAATGTAAAAAAGAAATAAATTTTATTCATAGTTATCTAAAATTATCAAAGGCTATTTTAATTGAAAACACATTTGAATACAAAGCATTTCCGGTGTTAGCAATATTAGTTAGCGCATAATCTAGTTGAATTCCTTTATATTTAAATCCAATTCCAAAATTAGGTTGAAACACCAATTCTTTACTGTTATCAAATTGTAATTCATTTTGAATATTTCCAATTCCACCACGTAAAAAAACAGTATTCATATATCCTACTTGAAAACCAAAAGCTGGATCAATACTCACAATATCACTTGAAATTAAGTCGTTTGTTTTAGTAAATCGCAAATTTAAATCTACTTCAGTCAATAAATTGAAATCTCTTGAAAATTCAAATTGTTTTGCAATTCCTAATTGTGCTTTTGGTAAGGTTATTTCAGTACTCTCAGGTAATTCTTGATTTTGATCTGGAATGGCATTTTTAATTTTTTCAAATTCATTTTCATCAATACTCCATGAATTAAAGGTAGTGGTAATATCGCGAAGCATTAAACCAAATTTCCAATTGTTTCTTTCGTATTGAAGTGCAGCATCAATACCAAAACCCCATGAAGTTGCAAAATCACCAATAATTCTTCGTACAATTTTAACATTTCCACCAATAGTTAATTCTTCAATACGTAATTTTCGTGCATATCCAATGGTTAATGCATAATCTGCTGCTGAAAATAAACTGATTCTATTGTAATCTATATTTCCTTCATTGTCAATAAGTTCAGTGGTATTTAAGATGTCATCAACACCAAAACGGATTAATGAAATCCCTAGAGCACTATAATTATCAATGGGCATTGCAAAACCTGCATAATCGTATTTCGCAATTCCTGCAAAATATTCAGCGTGCATGATAGCACCTTGATATTCTTCAACAGCTGTTAAACCTGCTGGATTCCAATAAATGGCATTTACATCATTACTTGTTGCTACAACTGCTTTTCCCATTCCAAAAGCTGCAGCGTCAACTCCAATATTTAAAAATTCATTCGAATATTTTCGAACAGATTGACTTGAGACGACAGAACTAACAAAAAATAGGATGAATAAGGTTTTTTTCAATGTATCATATTTAAAAAGCGAATGTAAAAAAACTTTAGAAGTTAATATGGAATAATTAGGAAATAAAATGATGAATAGCTTCTAAAATTCGTTTTTCGCTCCAAAATAAATCTTTTCCAAAGATTGAAGTATTAAATCCAACATGACCACCATATTTTGGTATTTCTAAATTGATATATGAATGATTTTCAGTTTCTTTAATTGGAAAACAACTTTCAGAAAGGAAAGAATCGTCTAATGCATTTATTAATAATGTGGGTGTTGTAATAGTTGATATAAATTGTTTGCTACTACATTTTTCCCAATAATCTTCTGCATTATCATATCCAAATAATGGAGCTGTAACAGCATTGTCAAAATCTTCAAATGATTTAGCTGTTAAAACGGATTCTATATTAATGTTGTTTTTTGGAAATTTTTTCATTTTCAGCACTGTTTTCTCTTTTAATGTTTTTAAAAATCGATTCATATAAATTGAATTTTGCCATGTTGCTAAAGCATGAGACGAACCTTTTAAATCACAAGGAACAGATATTGCAATTGCTCCTTTTATTTCAGAAGCTATAGAATTGGTTTCTCCCAAATATTTCAAAGTGATATTTCCACCCATACTATAACCTAAAAGCAAAATGTTTTTATAGGAGAAATTTTCTAAAATATAATTTATAGTAATTTCTAAATCATCAGTTTTCCCACTATTATAGGAGTATAAATGATTATTATCCTCGCCACTGCATCCTCTGAAATTAGGTGCTACACAATCAATTTTTTTACTGTTTAAATAAGTAATAGCAGAAACAAGATACTTTGATTGAGAGCTACCTTCTAATCCGTGTAAGCATATAACTATTGTATTTGAGCCTACCGTTGAAAAATCTAAATCTAAAAAGTCAGCATCAGGAGTTGAAATTCGTTTTCTTTGGTATGAGATATTATTTTTATAAAATAATGTCTTATAAATCGTATTAAAATGTGCATTTTTAAATAGAATTGGTGGTTTGTAAGTTGATTTAATTAGTGACATAGCAATAAATTATAAAAATTAAAATAGAATTTTAAATAGTGAAAAACAATTCACTAAATTTAACAAAATTTTCTAAAATGACTTTTAAAAAACATATACCCAATTTAATTACGCTACTTAACTTATTGTCAGGCACTATAGCGGTTTTATTTGCTGTTCATAATGAATTAGTGATGGCAGCCTATTTAGTATTTCTTGGAATAATATTAGATTTTTTTGACGGCTTTGCAGCTAGAATTTTAAATGTTCAGGGTGAATTAGGAAAACAATTAGATTCTTTAGCTGATGTTGTTACAAGTGGAGTAGTACCTGGAATTGTAATGTATCAGCTACTTTTTAATGCTGTGCATAAGCAATGGTTAGATAATTTATCTTGTGAAATTGGAAATTGGATTACTTTTGACCAATATCATTTACATTGGATTCCTTTTGTTGGTTTAATAATTACTTTGGCTGCCGCATATAGATTAGCTAAATTTAATATTGATGAAAGACAAACAAGTTCTTTTATAGGTTTGCCAACACCTGCTGCCGC
Organism: Lutibacter sp.; assembly: GCF_041562875.1. Taxonomy (GTDB): domain Bacteria; phylum Bacteroidota; class Bacteroidia; order Flavobacteriales; family Flavobacteriaceae; genus Lutibacter. The sequence continues at coordinate 7,517 of NZ_JBFFOE010000015.1, forward strand.
ATTGGTAGTTTTATCGTTGCCTTTAATTTTAACGTTTAGTTCGAATGGGTTTGCAAATTCTATGATTAGTAATGTGTGGTTTTTAATCGCAATAACGGTACTTATCAGTTATTTAATGAATGCTGAAATTCCCTTATTTTCATTAAAGTTTAAAGATTATAGTTGGAAAAGTAATAAAGTGAAATTTATTTTTATTGCACTTACAGTTGTTTTGAGTGTTTTGCTTCAATTTGTTGCAATACCTTTAGTAATTGCAATGTATATTTTAATTTCATTGGTCACTAAAAAATAAATGAAGTATTGAAACTTCTAATTAAAAGGAATATCAAACAAAGTATTTGACATAAAAAAAGAGAGCTATAAGGCTCTCTTTTTAAATTATAATAAGTTATTTATATATTATTCTATAAATATTATCTCATAATTGTTTGTTTTCTATCAGGGCCTACAGAAACTATTTTCACAGGAACTTCAACAAAATCTTCAATAAATTTAATGTAATCATTTAATTCTTTTGGAAGCGTGTTATTAGTTGACATTGAAGTTAAATCTTCTTTCCATCCTTTAAACTCTGTATAAATAGGAGTAACGTTATGCTCTTCAATATTATAAGGAAAATGAGTTATTTCAGTCCCTTTATAATTGTAGGAAGTACATGCTTTTAGTGTTTTAAAACCTGAAAGTACATCACCTTTCATCATCATTAATTGAGTAACACCATTTATTTCAACAGCATATTTTAAAGCAACTAAATCTAACCAACCACAGCGACGAGGACGACCTGTAGTAGCACCAAACTCCATTCCAATTCTTCCCATTTCTTTTCCATCTTCATCAAATAATTCAGTTGGGAAAGGACCTGATCCTACACGTGTAGTATATGCTTTAAAAATTCCAAAAACCTCTCCAATTTTGTTTGGAGCAACTCCTAAACCTGTACAAGCACCTGCAGCAGTAGTAGTTGAAGATGTTACATAAGGGTAGGTTCCAAAATCAATATCTAGTAATGAACCTTGTGCTCCTTCAGCTAAAATTGTTTTTTTATTTTTAATAGCATTGCTTAAGTATTCTTCACTATCAATAAAAGTTAATTCTTTTAATACATTAATAGCATTAAAAAACTCAGTTTCTAGTTCTTTTAAATTATATTCAATATCAACTTCAAAAAACTGAAGCATTCTTAAATGTTTTTCAACAAGTGCTTGGTATTTATCTTTCCAGTTTTCTAATTCTAAATCTCCAACCCGCATCCCATTTCTTCCGGTTTTGTCCATATAAGTTGGTCCAATCCCCTTCAAAGTAGATCCAATTTTGGATTTTCCTTTAGAGGTTTCACTTGCAGCATCAAGTAAGCGGTGTGTTGGTAAAATTAAATGCGCTTTTCGGGATATTAATAATTTAGATTTAAAATCTAAATTATAATCGGCTAAGTTTTCTAACTCTTTCCTAAATATTACAGGGTCAATTACCACACCATTTCCAACAAGATTTATTGCATTTTCGTGAAAAATACCTGAAGGAATTGTATGTAGAACATGTTTTCTACCATCAAATATTAAAGTGTGCCCAGCATTTGGTCCTCCTTGAAAACGAGCAATAATGTCGTAATTTGAAGTAAGTACATCTACAATTTTCCCTTTTCCTTCATCTCCCCATTGCAATCCTAATAATAAGTTAACAGCCATTTTGTTTAAATAAATAAGTTAATTTTTTGTTTGTTTTTTTGTTCCGTAAAAATATAATGAATGATTGTTGATATCAATATTAAAGGTATCTTCAATCGTTTTTTTAATAATTTGAATTCTTGGATCACAAAATTCAATAACTTCACCAGTATCCGTTATTATAATATGGTCATGCTGTTTGTCAAAGTAGCATTTTTCATAATGTGCTTGATTTTGCCCAAACTGATGTTTTCTAACCAAGCCTGAATCTAAAAGCAATTCAATGGTATTATAAAGTGTAGCTCTACTAACTCTGTAATTTTTGATTTTCATTTGAATATAAAGAGATTCAATATCAAAATGCTCCTCTAAATCGTAAATTTCTTGTAAAATAGCAAATCGTTCAGGTGTTTTTCTGTGGTTGTTTGATTCCAGAAAATTCACGAAAACATTTTTTACAATTTTTTGATTTTCATTACTCATATAATTTAATTTGAGTTGTATTTTGTTATACAACAAAGTTAATCGGAATTAGTTAATAAATTCTTTGTTGCAATCTTATTTATTAACTTTCATTGTGAATAAAATTAATGCTTGTAAATTCTGTCTACAGAATTAATTCCTTCAATTTTTTTGATACTATCACTTAATTTTTGAAGTTGAGATTTATTTTTTACGCTTACAGTAATACTTCCTTCAAAAATACCATCATGACCAGATATGTTTAAGCCATGGATATTCACATTCATATTTTTTGATATAATTTCAGTAATTTCATTTACCAATCCAACGTGGTCAGTTCCATGAATTTTAATAATTGCTTTAAATTCTTGTTTTGTAGAATCAATCCATTTTGCACTCATAATTCTATAGGCATAATTGGATTGTAAGCTTATGGCATTTGGACAGTCTTTTTTATGAACTTTAATACCATCATTTATGGTTACAAATCCAAATACTTTATCACCTGGAATTGGATTGCAACATGGAGACAATTTAAAATCTAAGCGTTCCTCTTCTTTCCCAAATACAAGAGAATCATAATTATCCACTACCTCATCCTTTTCGGGTATTGTGCTTTTGGCTGTACGATGAATTCTCTTTTTGAAGAAATTCACAAACGAATTATTACGTTGTGAAATAAAATCTTTAAGTTGAGAGCTTTCAATAGAGCCACTACCCACTCTATAAAATAAATCTAGGCTTGTTTTAAGTTTGAAGAAATTAACAAGATCATTTACAACACTTTCTGAAAGGGTAATTTTTAAGTGACGGAGTTTTCTTGTTAAAATTTCTTTACCTTCTTCAGCAATTTTCTTTTGATCTTCTTTTAGTGCATTTTTTATTCTAGTTCTTGCTCTTGCAGTTACTACAAAATCTAACCAACCTATATTCGGTTTTTGGTTACTTGATGTAATAATTTCTACTTGGTCTCCACTAAATAGTTCGTGACTTATTGGTTTTAATTTTCCATTAATTTTAGCACCTCTGCAGTTCATACCTACTTGAGTATGAATTGAAAACGCAAAATCTAAGGCAGTAGCATTTTTTGGAAGCGCTATTAAATCTCCTCCTGGAGTGAATACAAAAATTTCTTTTGCATATAAATTTAACTTAAAATCTTCAACAAAATCTATGGCATTACCATCTGGATTTTCTAATGAGTCTTTAATTTTATTTAACCAATCATCTAAACCACTTTCACGTTCATTGTTATTTTTATATTTATAATGCGCTGCATATCCTTTTTCAGCTATTTCATTCATTCTTTCTGAACGAATTTGCACTTCAACCCATTTTCCTTGGGGCCCCATGACCGTAATATGAAGTGATTCATATCCTGTAGATTTAGGTTGACTTATCCAATCTCTTAATCTGCTTGGGTTTGGTATAAAGTGATCAGTTACAATGGAATATATTTTCCAAGCGTCAAATTTTTCATTTTTTAAGGTTGAATTATAAACAATCCTAATGGCAAATTTGTCATAAATTTCTTCATAAGTTACACCTTGCGAAAGCATTTTTTTACGAATAGAATAGATAGATTTTCTTCTACCTTTTATTTCATATTTAAATCCTTCGGCATTTAAAGATTCTCTAATGATATCAGAAAATGCTTCTATATATATTTTTTGCTCTTCTTTACTTTGGGTTATTTTATCTAAAATATCGTTATAAACTTCAGGTTCGGTATATTTTAAACCAAGGTTTTCAAGTTCAGATTTAACATTAAATAAACCCAACCGGTGAGCTAATGGCGCATAAATATATAAAGTTTCAGAGGCTATTTTAACTTGTTTATCTTGTGGCATTGCATCCATAGTTTGCATATTATGCAACCTATCAGCAATTTTTATTAAAATAACACGAACGTCATCATTTAAAGTGAGTAACATTTTTCTAAAATTCTCAGCTTGCACAGATGCAGTTGGCTCTTTTTTTAAGTGAGAAATTTTTGTTAAACCATTTACAATTCTAGACACATTTTCTCCAAATAAACGTTCAATATCCTCTAGAGTATACTCTGTATCTTCAACTACGTCATGTAATAAAGCTGCAACTATAGAGGTGGTATCTAGGCCAATTTCATAAGCTACAATTTTAGCTACAGCAATTGGATGAAAAATATAAGGTTCACCTGTTCTACGCCGCTGAGTTTTATGAGCTTCCAAAGCAATATCAAAAGCCTTCCTTATTTCTTTTTTGTCAGCATCTGTAAAAGATTGATAAGCACCCTTCAAAAGGTCTTTATACCTTCTTGCGATTTCTTTGTTTTCGTCCTCTATGCTTAAATTATATGCCATCGCTTAAAAATACTATTTTAAAATATACTACCAAATAGAAAAAGTTTATTTTTTTAAGTTTAATACTCTTTGATACAATGTTGGATGAGAGTAATGAATTTTAACATATAACGGATGTGGAGTTAAATTACTCAAACTATTTTTGGATAATTTTTTTAAGGACGAAATTAATGATTCAGCCTCAAAATTCTCTTTAGCATAATTATCTGCCTGATATTCAAATTTTCTTGATAAAGCATTCATAAATAAACTTGTAATTTCAGAAATTGGGCTATATAATACCCCAAAAGCAATCATTCCAATATGAAAACTTGGAGTTGCTACATTTAATGCCTGAGATAATGTTGCATTACCAACTAATAAGGATAAAATAAAAAGCGTAAAACCAGTTAAGATAATGGATAATAGCAAGTTATATATGATGTGCTTTCTTTTATAATGTCCAACTTCATGAGCCAATACAGCCACAATTTCATTGGTTTCTAAATCGTTAATCAAGGTATCAAATAGGGTAATTCTTTTTTGAGACCCAAAACCAGAAAAATAGGCATTTGCTTTTGTAGAGCGTTTAGAACCGTCAATCACAAAGATATTATGAAGTTTAAATCCTATTTTAGTTGCAAAACTCTCAATGGTTTCTTTTAATTCACCTTCTTCTAAGGGAGTTTGTTTATTGAATAAAGGAACAATTAATTTTGAATAGAAAAGATTCATGAACAGCGTAAAAAAACTAATAAAGGTCCAAGCATATAACCAAAAATAAGAAGTAGTTAATTGATAAAACCAAGTTATTAAAGCCAATATTCCACCTCCAACAATTAATAGCATTAGCCAGCCTTTAATTTTATCGAAAACAAATGTTTTTATTGACATTTTATTAAAACCAAATCTTTCTTCTATTACAAAGGTTTTGTAATAAGAAAATGGTAAAGTTAAAATATCGCTTGCAAATGCAATAACACCAAAGAAAATTAATGTAATTAGGATGGTATTATTGGTGAAAGATTTAGCCATAGAATCAACAACAGCAAATCCATCAAAAGCAAAAAATAAAAGTGTAGTTATAATTGAAAATAAACTTGTAAGCAATGAAAATTGATAATTTTCTTTTTTGTAAGCTTGAGATTTTAAGTATTCTTCGGGGTTGTAAACACCCTCAAGTTCTTTTGGTATAGAATCATTAAAATGTTTTGCATTTAAAGAATCTAAAAATGTGTCAACTATAAATTTGACTATTATTATTCCTATTAATATATAAAATACTATTTGTGGAGTCATTTGTGGATGTTTTATGAATTTCTTTGCCTAACTGCTTCAAAAATTAGGATAGCTGCACTTACAGATACATTCATAGAATCTATAGCGCCACGCATTGGAATTATAATATTTTGTGTAGTATTTTGAAGCCATTCATCAGATAAACCAGTGGCTTCAGTACCAACAACAATAGCACTTGGAAGTGTATAATCAATCGTTTGATATTCAACTGAAGCTGTTAAAGCTGCGCCATATATATTTATATTATTTTCCTTTAAAAATGAAATAATTTCAGAAGTTGTTCCTGTTGCAATTGCTGTAGAAAAAACACACCCCACACTTGATCGAATAATGTTTGGATTGTAGATATCTGTTTTTGGGTTTGCAATAAGTACCGCATCAACACCTGCAGCATCTGCAGTACGTAACAGGGCTCCAATATTTCCTGGTTTTTCAGGAGCTTCGGCAACTAAAACAAGAGGGTTTCTAGATTTAAGAGTAATATTTTTTAATGATAAATCTTTGCTTTTTGCAATAGCTAAAATACCTTCGGTAGATTCTCTCAATGCTAATTTATTGTAAACTTCTTTGGAAATTTCAATAATATCAATAGGTGGATTTGCTTTTTTTAATAACTTTTCAAGTTTTTCTTCATTAATAATATTAATAACAATTAAAATGGTTTGAATTTGATAATTTCCTTGAATTGCCAATGAAACTTCACGTAACCCTTCAATTAAAAAAGTTTGTGTATTTTTTCGAATACGTGATTTTTCTTTTAATTGAACAAGCTCTTTTATATAAGAATTTTGTGGACTTGTAATCTGTTTATACATTTTGCAAAAATAGCTGTTAATTATCTATAATTCTTCTGTTTTGTAGTAATTTATTAAAAGTGACACCATTTTACTGTATCCTTTAATCCCGTCTTTTTGCATATTTGCTTTTAGAAAAGAATCATAAAAAATCTTAAAATATTTTTCAGACCAATTTTGATAGGATGCCCAAAAATCTTGACTGTTCTGTAGGTCTTTGCGTATTCCTTTATTTAATGAAGCTACCAAAACATCAAATTGTTCAGGTTCTGTTCTATATATTTCTCCTAAACAATAACGTGTAGCCATTAAATATCCTGAATAATTATAATAAGAATTTTTGGAATGAATTGCTGCTAAATATCCAACAAAATTTGCTTCACTTTCTGAACCAATTCCAACCTGATGTGCTATTTCGTGGCAAACAGTAGCTGGATAACTATTTTTTGGAATTAGAGAATTTACTTGAGCTTCATTTGTAATTGGGTTAATATAACCCGCAAACCCCATATAAGTTAATGGAATACTAAACAATGAATGTTTTATAGATGTGCTCTCAAATTTAATTTGAGGATGTTTTAATGCTAACTGTTGGTATGCTGCAGGAGACATTTCTTTTATTTGCTCTTTATTCAAGTTATTTTCAATTAAAACAGTATCGTTTTTTGCTATAAATAAGTGAATTTCATTACTTTTTAAAATAAGTTGTTTTGTGAATGAAATTAATTCTTTGGAAGTATATTCGGTTTTTTCAAAATCTAAGATTTTAGTTATCGGTTGTCTAAAATAATTAAGTCCCCAATTAAAATTAAAGAAGAAGAATAGAATTGATAAAAATGCACCTGTTTTATATAAAGTATTTTTAAAATGAAATTTCTTAGTTTTTATGGTAGTGTAAATACCTTTTAAAATAATGATACCTAGTATTGTATATAAAATATCACCTATTGAAAATGGCAACCAGCCAAAAATAATACGAAGGAATTTTGAAATGTATAAATACAATCCATTGGAGTAATAGTGTTCAATAAAATTGGGAGATTCAGTTATAATTTGAATAAAAGCCCACTGCATTACAAGCAATATGGTAAGTATTTTATATGTTTTTTTTAGTTCCATAAATCAAAAATAGGAAATAAATATTCAGAATGTTATGTTTGTTAAGTTATTAACAAAATAGTTACTTGTCAACAAAATATGTGCACAAATAAAATTAAAAATTAGGTGTGAAACTGTGTTATAAAAATTACATTTGCTTTGATCAAAAAAAAAATGTGAAATTTAATAGTTTCATTTCCCCAAAAATAATTCATTTAATAAATTAATAAACGAGTACTAGCGTGAAAAATTTGCAACCAATACCATCTAATAAGTTTAAAAAGAGTACTGTAATTAACCTTGAAAAAGGGAAAATTCCACCACAAGCACTTGATTTAGAGGAGGCTGTATTAGGCGCAATGATGATAGATAAAAAAGGAGTTGATGATGTAATTGATATTTTACATGACGACGTTTTCTATAAAGAATCACATAAATTAATTTATGGCGCTATTTTTACTTTATTCAAAAATTCAGAACCTACAGATTTATTAACGGTTGCAAATCAGTTACGAAAAACAAATAATTTAGACGCTGCAGGTGGTGATTTTTATTTAGTAGGACTTACTCAAAAAGTATCTTCATCGGCACATATTGAATTTCATGCGCGTATCATTCTTCAAAAATACATACAACGAAAATTAATTTCTATTTCTGCTGAAATAATTGAAGAAGCTTACGATGAAACCGTTGATGTTTTTGATTTACTAGATGATGCCGAATCAAAATTATTTGAAGTAACTCAAGGGAATCTTAAAAAAGGATCTGAAAGCGCCGAGGGACTTGTAAATCAGGCAATTAAAAAAATACAAGAAATATCTAATAAAAAGGGGATGAGTGGTGTTGCCACTGGTTTTACTCGTTTAGATGAGTTAACATCGGGTTGGCAACCTTCAGATTTAGTTATTTTAGCTGCACGTCCTGGTATGGGAAAAACTGCATTTGTAATGTCTATGGCAAAAAATATGGCTATAGATTTTGATACACCTGTAGCTATATTTTCATTAGAGATGTCTTCAGTTCAATTAATTACGCGTATGATTTCTAGTGAAACAGGAATTTCTTCAGGAAAATTAAGAAAAGGAAATTTAGAACCACACGAATGGGAACAGTTAAACGTAAAAGTTAAAAATTTATCAAATGCGCCAATTTTTATTGATGATACACCTTCTTTATCTATCTTCGATTTAAGAGCAAAAGCACGTCGTTTAGCGTCACAACATGGAATTAAAGTAATTGTAATTGATTATTTACAATTAATGACAGCTGGAACTTCAAGTTCTGGAAATCGTGAGCAGGAAATTTCTATGATATCACGAAATTTAAAAGCCCTAGCCAAAGAATTAGCAATTCCTGTAATTGCACTTTCTCAATTATCTCGTGCCGTTGAAACTCGTGGAGGAAATAAACGTCCGCTATTATCCGATTTACGTGAATCTGGTGCTATTGAACAAGATGCAGATATTGTTTCATTTATTTATCGTCCTGAATATTATGGACTTACAGAATGGGATGATGAAGAGAGAACACCTTGTGAAGGACAGGCTGAATTTATTGTTGCAAAACATAGAAATGGTGGTTTAGAAAACATAAAACTAAAATTTACTGGGCATTTAGCACAGTTTAGCAATTTAGATGATGATTTTGGAAATGAATTTCATTCAAAAATGAATGATGCAATTTCATCAAATAATATGACAAGTCCGGCAGATGCATTTGGAGTCCATGATGATTTAAATGATAGTGGTCTTCCTTTTTAAAAAAAAAGTAACATTGAATAACAAAAAATTCATAAAAACCTTAGTACTCTTTTTTCTTTTTATTTCGCATTCCATGTTTGCGTCATTCATCCTCATTCCTATGGATGAAGTAACACAAACCAATCATTTAAAGGCTTATGGAATTACTTTTTGGTCTTTACAGCAGGGAAATACTGCAAAATGGTTGTTAAATTATGAAGGAGGTTCTTTTTTGCTAGAAGATAATGAGGCAACAAGGAATGAATGCAAAATTAGAGGAGTTACTTATCATGTAATTTCTGATACGCAAGCAGCACAAATTTTAGAAGAAATAAGTAGTCCATCAAAAAATATGGATGCTGTATTGTTAGAAAAAGCACCCAAAATTGCAGTGTATTCTCCTAAAGGTAATTTTCCTTGGGATGATGCAGTTACGCTGGTTTTAACATACGCAGAAATTCCTTTTGATGTAATTTATGATGAAGAAGTTTTAGAAGAAAAACTGCTATTATATGAATGGTTGCATTTGCATCATGAAGATTTCACAGGTCAATTTGGTCGATTTTATGGAGCTTATAAAACAGCGCCTTGGTATATTGAACAAAAAAAAGATGCTGAAGAATTAGCAAGTAAATTAGGATATTCTAAAGTTTCGGAAGAAAAATTAGCCGTTGCTTTTAAAATTAGAGATTTTGTAATTGGTGGTGGTTTTATGTTTGCAATGTGTTCAGCAACCGATAGTTTTGATATTGCTTTAGCTGCGGAAGGCGTGGATATTTGTGAAACTATGTTTGACGGAGATCCTTCTGAAATAGACTATCAAAATAAAATTGATTTCACTAAAACATTGGCTTTTAAAGACTTTACTTTAGTTAGGAATCCAATGGAATACGAGTTTTCATCAATTGATATGACCCGGAAAAGATCTGAGATTAAACGTACTTCAGATTATTTCTCGTTACAAGACTTTTCAGCAAAATGGGATCCAATTCCAACCATGTTATGCCAAAATCACACACAACTTATTAAAGGTTTTATGGGACAAACAACATCGTTTGAAAGGGAATCTGTAAAGTCAAATGTATTGGTATTAGGCGAAAATAAATCAAATAGGGAAGCGCGTTATATTCATGGAGTAAAAGGAAAAGGAATGTTTACTTTTTACGGCGGTCACGATCCTGAAGATTACCAGCATAGAGTTGGTGATCCTAAAACAGAACTAGATTTGCATCCAAATTCTCCGGGATATCGTTTAATTTTAAACAACGTGTTATTTCCAGCTGCTAAAAAGAAAAAACAAAAAACATAATTTGTTGATAATGCAGCAATAACTTTATTTTATAATTTTAGTATTTCAAGCTTCAAAAACACTATTTTTGCTGCTTTAAATTAAATAATAAACAATGGCAACTACACAAGAACTGCAAGATTTCGCACAACAAACAAGAAGAGATATAGTTAGAATGGTACACGCTGTACAATCTGGGCATCCAGGTGGTTCATTAGGGTGTAATGAATTTTTAACGGTACTGTTTCAAGAAGTAATGGAGTACTCTACTGATTTTACAATGGACGGTAAAAATGAAGATTTATTCTTTTTATCAAACGGTCATATTTCTCCTGTTTATTATAGTGTTTTAGCAAGAAGTGGTTTTTTTCCAGTTGCTGAATTAGCAACTTTTAGAAAATTAAACACACGTTTACAAGGGCATCCAACAACACACGAAGGTTTGCCAGGAGTAAGAATTGCTTCAGGTTCATTGGGACAAGGAATGAGTGTTTCTTTAGGTGCTGCCCAAGCAAAAAAACTAAATGGAGATACCAAATTAGTGTATTCTTTACACGGAGATGGTGAATTGCAAGAAGGTCAAAATTGGGAAGCAATCATGTATGCTGCAGGTAAAAATGTGGATAATTACATTGCAACTGTAGATTATAATAAACAACAAATTGATGGTGCAACAAATGACGTAATGCCATTGGGAGATTTAAGAGCTAAATTTGAAGCTTTTGGCTGGTTAGTTTTAGATGTAGAAAAAGGAAATGATGTTGAAAGTATTAAAAAAGGTTTAGCAGAAGCTAAATTGCTAACAGGAAAAGGGAAACCAGTGTGTATTTTATTACATACTGAAATGGGTAATGGGATTGATTTTATGATGCATACACATGCTTGGCACGGAAAAGCGCCTAGTGATGCTCAACTAGAAAATGCTTTAAACCAAAATCCGGAAACTTTAGGAGATTATTAGTAATATTTTAGTTATAAATTATAAAACCTCTTTCATTATTGTTGAAGGAGGTTTTTTTATGATATATTTATAAGTCTCAAATCATAATTTTGTAAGAATACTTTTATATTTACGACTGGTTTAGTTTTTATGATAATTGGAATTGTTTTTCAATTTTTCAACAATAATTTTTGAATTAATATTTATGAAAATAGGAATTGTTTGTTATCCAACATTTGGAGGAAGTGGAGTAGTAGCAACCGAATTAGGAATGGCTTTAGCAGAAAGAGGACACCAAGTACATTTTATAACGTATAAACAACCTGTAAGGTTAGATTTAATTGCAAATGACATTCACTTTCATGAAGTTTTCGTTGAAGAATATCCTTTATTCCATTTTCAACCTTATGAATTAGCGTTGTCTAGTAAAATGGTTGAAGTTGTAGAAATGTATGGCTTAGAAATTTTACATGTTCATTATGCAATTCCTCACGCATACGCAGCGTATATGGCAAAACAAATGTTGAAAGAAAAAGGAATTGATATTAAAGTAGTTACTACTTTGCACGGAACTGATATTACGCTGGTAGGAAGTCATCCAAATTATAAAACAGCTGTGGAGTTTAGTATTAATAATTCTGATGTAGTAACCACAGTATCAGAAAGTTTAAAGAAAGATACTTTGCGACTATTCAAAATTAGGAAAGATATAAAAGTGATTCATAATTTTATTGATTTTGAGCAATACCCTGAAATTGGTTCGGATGATTGTAAAAGACATACAATAGCCAATGAAAATGAGCGAATTATTACGCATATTAGTAACTTGCGTCCAGTGAAAAGAGCTGCCGATGTTATTGATATTTTTTATAAAATTCAAAAAGAAATTCCTTCAAAATTACTACTGGTTGGTGAAGGGCCTGATAGAGAGCATATTGAGTTTCAAGCTAAAAATTTAGGAATATTAGACAAAGTTCTTTTTATGGGTAATAGTAACGAAGTTAATAAGCTACTTTGTTATTCGGATTTGTTTTTATTACCTTCAGAAACAGAGAGTTTTGGTTTGGCAGCTTTAGAGGCTATGGCAGCAAGAACACCTGTTATCTCAACAAATTCAGGAGGTTTGCCAGAAGTAAATATAAATGGTGTTACAGGTTTTTTGAGTAATGTTGGAGATACGGATGATATGGCTAAAAATGGTATCTATATATTAAAAGATTTAGAGAGACTTCAACAATTTAAACAAAATGCCTTAAACCAAGCAAAACAATTTAGTTTAGAAAATGTTTTACCTGCCTATAAAGAAGTTTATAGAGAATTAATTAAAAATTGTTGTTAAGAATTATAATAATTTAACGCTTCAATTATTAGTGATTTTTCAACTTTGCAATCTAATTTGTAATTCTCAAAATTAGTTAATAGCACAAAATTCACTTGTCCTGCAACATTCTTTTTATCGTGAATTAAAAGTTCTATAATTGCTTCATAATCTGAGGATTCAATTAACACTTTTCCAAAGATATTAATAATTGATTTTTTTATATTTTTCAATCCTTCAGAAGGGAAACCTAGTAAAATTTCTGAAATATAAGATTCGGTAATCATTCCAATAGCAATAGCTTCACCGTGAGTTAAGTTTTCTTTGTCTTCAGATTCTAAAAAATACGATTCAATTGCATGTCCCAATGTATGTCCAAAATTTAATACTTTGCGTATCCCTGCTTCTTTTGGGTCTTGGGTAACTACTTCGTTTTTAATTTCAATAGAACGATGTATTAAACTACTTAAATTAGGGATACTTAAATCTTGAAAATTATTGATTTCGTCCCAAATTTTAGCATCATAAGTTATTCCATACTTAATTATTTCAGCTAAACCTGAACGCAGTTCACGCTTTGAAACAGTTTCTAAATAATGAGAATCAATAATAACCATTTCTGGATCTGAAAATAATCCAATTTGATTTTTTAAAACACCTAAATCAACACCTGTTTTACCACCAACTGAAGCGTCAACCATACTTAATAAAGTTGTAGGAATATTTATAAAAGAGATGCCGCGTTTGTAAGTTGAAGCTACAAATCCGCCCAAATCTGTAATTACACCACCACCTAAGTTTAAAAGTAAACTTTTTCTATCAGCACCAAGCTCAGTTAAAGCATTCCAAACACCAGAACAAGTATCAAGGTTTTTATTTTCTTCGCCCGACTCTATTTCTATTATTTCAATGGTTTGTTCCGTTTCAATTTGTTCAAGCAATAAAGGAAGGCAATCATTACCTGTGTTTTCATCAACTAAAATAAAAATAGTTGAAGGCTTATAATCTGAAATATATTTATTCAGTTTAGTATAAGCATCTTCTTTAAAATTCACGTAATAATTATTGGATAGAATAGGTGTCATTTCGGATAATATTTTAGTGCAAATTAAGGGTAAAAAAATGAAAAAATAAACTGTTACCAAGTATCTTTGTATAAATTATAATAGATAATGAGAAAATTATTTGATAATACTGAAGTAGCATTTGCTATAAAATCAAATTCTGAGCTTGATAGAGCTTATTATTTGTTTGAAATGATAAAAAGACAACCATTAGTTAAAATTGGAACTACCTTAACTAAGTTTGCATTAAAAGCTTATTTACCTGTTGAAGGTATTATTCGAGCTACTGTTTTTGACCATTTTTGTGGTGGTGTAACAGAGACTGATTGTATGCCAATTATTGATAAAATGTACACTAAAAACGTACATTCTGTCTTAGATTATTCAGCCGAAGGAAAAGAAGTTGAAGAGCATTTTGATTTGGCAATGGAAAAAACACTTAACACCATTAAATTTGGCAAAGAAAAAGTAAGTTTACCATTTGCTGTATTTAAGCCAACAGGTTTTGGAAGGTTAAAAATTTATCAGAAAATAACTGAAGGAGAAAAATTAGATGCTCACGAAGAAGTAGAGTGGAAGCGTATAAAAGAAAGATATGATACCGTAAGCAAAGCGGCATTTGAAGCTGGTATACCACTTCTAATTGACGCAGAAGAAACATGGATGCAAGCTGCAGCTGATGACTTAATTGAAGAAATGATGGTAAAATACAATAAAGAAAAAGTTATTGTTTTTGGTACCTTACAGTTATATCGTTGGGATCGTTTTGATTATTTAAAGAAATTACATGAACGTTCTAAAGAACAAGGATTTAAAATTGGCATGAAATTAGTTCGTGGAGCTTACATGGAAAAAGAGCGTGAACGAGCTGAAGAATATGGTTATAAAGATCCAATTTGTGCTAATAAAGCAGCTACAGATAAAATGTACAATGATGTTCAAGAATACATGATTAACAACATTGAAGAAATGGCTGTTTTTTCTGGAACTCATAATGAAGAGAGTTCATATTCATTAATGGATTTAATTGAAAAATATAATTTAGAAAAAGACGACAAGAGAATTTGGTTTGGTCAATTATTTGGAATGAGTGATCATATAAGTTTTAATTCAGCTAAAGAAGGTTATAATGTAGCTAAATATTTACCTTTTGGACCTGTTAGAGATGTGATGCCTTATTTAATTAGACGTGCCGAAGAAAATACGTCGGTTGCAGGTCAAACAAATCGCGAACTTGAACTGTTAAAACGTGAGCGAGTTAGACGTAAAATATAAATTTATTAGAAATTAAAAAAGAAAAAGAGCTGATTTACCAGCTCTTTTTCTTTTTTAATAAAATAAACTAAATAGAATTATTCCTTTTTGAAAAGTTCTCATTAATATAAAAATCTATACAACAAAAAGATCTAAAAATTCTTAAAATAGAAAGGTTGCACCTAATAATTACCCAATTTCAGTTTAATATTGCAATGCTTTTGATAGATTTATAATTAGAAAGTTTAAGAATAAACATAACAAGTTAAAAATTAAATTCTTATGAGATCTATCATTCTTTAACTTTTGTGATATTATACGAAATAAAACAACTACTTTTGCAGCCTCTAAAAAAAATAAGAAAATGCAATCTATCAGAAACATAGCTATTATAGCTCACGTTGACCACGGTAAAACAACTTTGGTTGATAAAATTATTGACCAAGCTCATATCCTAGATGAGCGCAAGGTGAGAACAGAATTATTATTAGATAATAATGATTTAGAACGTGAAAGAGGGATTACAATTTTATCTAAAAACGTTTCTATCGTATATAAAGGTGTAAAAATTAATGTTATTGACACACCTGGTCACGCTGATTTTGGTGGTGAAGTTGAACGTGTTTTAAAAATGGCTGATGGTGTATTATTATTAGTTGATGCATTTGAAGGCCCAATGCCTCAAACTCGTTTTGTTTTAGGAAAAGCTTTAGAACTTGGATTAACTCCTATTGTTGTTATCAATAAAGTTGACAAACAAAACTGTACACCAGATTTAGTTCATGATAAAGTATTTGATTTAATGTTTGCTTTAGATGCAACTGAAGAACAGTTAAATTTCGCTTCAGTTTATGGTTCAGCTAAACAAGGTTGGATGAGTTATGACTGGAAAGATGAAACAGATAATATTATTCCTTTATTAGATTCAATTATTGAAAATATTCCTGCATCTCCATACTATGAAGGAACAGCTCAAATGCAAATTACGTCATTAGATTTTACATCTTTTGTTGGTCGTATTGCAATTGGCCGTGTTTTTAGAGGTGATTTAGAAGAAGGAAAAGATTATATGTTATGTAAAGCTGATGGTAGCTTTAAAAAAGTTAGAATTAAAGAATTACATACTTTTGAAGGCTTAGGTAAAGATAGAGCTTCAAAAGTAAGAAGTGGAGATATTTGTGCAATAACTGGTATTGAAGGATTTGAAATAGGTGATACTATTGCCGATTTAGAAAACCCAGAAGCATTGCCAAGGTTAAAAGTAGATGAACCTACAATGAGTATGTTGTTTACAATTAATAATTCTCCTTTTTATGGAAAAGAAGGAAAATATGTTACCTCTCGTCACTTACGTGATAGATTGTACAAAGAAACTGAAAAGAATTTAGCGCTTAGAGTTGAAGATACGGATACAGAAGATAAATTTAATGTGTTTGGACGTGGAATTTTGCATTTATCAGTGTTAATTGAAACAATGCGTAGAGAAGGATATGAAATGCAAGTTGGTCGTCCACAAGTTATTATAAAAGAAATTGATGGTGTTAAATGTGAGCCTTATGAAACTTTAGTAATTAATGTTCCTGAAGAACTATCAAGTAAAGCAATTAACTTGGTAAGTCTTAGAAAAGGAGATATGTTAGTTATGGAACCAAAAGGAGATATGCAACATTTAGAATTTGATATTCCTTCACGTGGTTTAATAGGTTTACGTAATAAAATATTAACAGCTACACAAGGAGAAGCTATTATCAATCATAGATTACGTGGTTTTGATGTATATAAAGGAGAAATTTCAACTTCTAATAATGGAGCTTTAATTTCAGGAGATGCAGGTAAAGCAACAGCTTATTCAATTGATAAACTGGGAGATAGAGGTATTTTCTTTATTGATATAAACCAGGAAATTTACAAAGGACAAATTGTTGGTGAAAATAATAGACAAGATGATATGTCTATTAATTTAACGAAAGGTAAAAAATTAACAAACGTTCGTAAATCAGGAACAGATACTGCCGTTAATATTGCTCCAAAGAAAGAATTTTCTTTAGAAGAATGTATGGAGTATATTAAAGATGATGAATATTTAGAAGTAACTCCGCTTAGTTTAAGAATGCGTAAAATTTTGTATAAGTAAATTTTTAACATATAAATTATTTAAAAGCTTCCATTAATGTGGAAGCTTTTTTTATGCTTTACAATCAGTAACTTATCTAAAATACACATAAAAGTTGTAGGGTAACTTTTGTTACCACTATTACTTCAAACTTTTATAATTATAAATGGTCAAAGTGTTAAATAAAAAATTAAAAACAAATAATGAGAAATTTAACTTTATTTACCATAGTGTTTTTTTTTGTACTAATTAGTTGTTCAGAAAATGATGACATTGATGAAATTAATGTAACTACCCAAGAAACAAAGCTATCTCAACAAGAAATAGATGATTTAAAATTTTTAAGAGAAGAAGAAAAATTAGCAAGAGATGTATATTTATTTTCATTTGATAAATATGAAGATCCCATTTTTAGTGGTATTTCACAAAGTGAGCAGCTACATATGGATAATGTTTTAACATTGTTAAATGAATATGAGATTGCCGACCCAGCATCAACAGAAAGAGGTGTTTTTACAGATGAACTTTTACAAAATCTATATGATAGTTTAATAGCGCAATCTGACCAATCATTAGTTGATGCTTTAATAGTAGGAGCTATTATAGAAGATTTAGATATTAAGGATTTGAAAGAACTTCGTTTAACATCAAATAAGGATGATATTATTGAAGTATGTGAAATTTTAGAATGTGGATCTAGAAATCATATGCGAAATTTCACAAACCAATTAGAACTTAATAATACTCTTTATACACCTATTTATATATCATTAGAAGAATATAACGAAATTATAAGCAGTCCTTTTGAGTTTTGTGGAGCTTACTATAACTACCCAATCACACAATAATATTATTGCTCCTCCTATGGAAGCAGTAAAAAGAAGATACAAGATTTCGTATAAGACAAAAGAAGAATTTGTTGATGCAATAACTAATTGTGCTTTAAACCCTATAGAACAAAACGCTTTAATGAGTGGAACTATACACCAGTTTAACGTTATGCCTAAGCAACCTTTTAATAAAGATGAGATAATTAAAATTGCAGAATATGTTTTGAAAATGAAATAGAAAAACCTGCATGGTTTGAAAGTAATTTTGATGATGAGCATGCAAATGGTATGGGAAATGGGCAGGGTAGAGGAATGGGAAATATAAAGTTAAATAACTAGTAACTTCATCTTTGTTATTTAAGAAGCATCTTATAAACTGTGTGAGTTTAAAAAATAATTTGGAATAACTGAAGCTATTTTTTATTAAATCATAAATAACAAAGAAGAATAATTTTACTGCAAAACTTTTTTTATAAAATTAATTTTTAATATTAATAATGATCATGCCCACCTTCGCAATTACAATTGCATCCAGATTTATTATGTGAAACTGGCGCTACAGCTTCTAATGTTCCATTAATTAGTTTTTCAATTGCAGTATCAGGATCTATTTCTTCAATTTTATAGCATGCAACATTATTTCTAGCTAATTTTTGAACTAAACCCTCACCAATACCTCGTGTCAATAAAATATCAACGCCTGATAAGAAACTATTAAAAATACCATTTTCATTATGAGAAGTATGATGCAAAGTTTCATTTTTAGCAAGCTCTAAAACATTTTTACTTTCAATATTTGTGTCATTGATTGTGTATATTAAAAAATTTCTACACTTACCTGCATGTTCAAATATTATTTTTTTATTCTGTGATGCAACAGCAACTATTGTTTTCATATTATTTTGTTTTACACAAACTTAATTCTAATAACTTGAGTATTTTGCAACTTAGGTTACTACATTAAATCATATTTAGACCATTATTTTACTCATATTTATATTGTTATTATTAACAAAATTCAAAGTTATTAACAATTTAAAAAAAAATAGTTTAATCTTTTAAATATTTTTTAAGATTACTAAACTTCATCAGTTTTCGTGTAATTTAAGAAATAATTTGAGTGTAAAATGAAGAGTAAAGCCCTATTTTAATTGAGTATGTTGATAATCATGGGTCTAATATATTATTTAATAATTATATGATGTAAGAAAGGTAAATTTGTTTTTTTAGCTTTTTATTCAGGCTAAAGTAAAAGTTTTTAACAAAAAAATTTGTTTATTTTAATAATTGTATATACATTTGATGTATATACAATAGTAGTATAGATAATTGTTGTCCCCCCGAAGTTGAATATTAATAATAAAAATGATGAGCTAAATTTACCTGACTTAACAATTGCAAATATTTTGCATACAGGTAATTGGATGAATGAAAAATTTTCAGATCATTTAAAGCAATATGCGTTATCTATTCAACAATTTCAAGTATTAAGTTCTTTAAGAGTATTGAAAGGTGAACCTGCAAATCTTTTAACCTTGCAAGCCGAAATGGTAAGTAAGAATAGTAATACAACTCGTTTAGTTGAAAAATTACGATTGAAAGGTTTAATTACAAGAGTTCAAAGTGAAGAAAATAGGAGGAAAGTGGAAATCAGAATTACAGATGCTGGTTTAAGCTTATTGGAAGAGATTGAAACTTTGCATACAGATTTTCAAAATAACATTGTTGGTAATTTAACAAACGATGAAATTTCAACTCTAAACAAATTATTGGAAAAAATTAGGAATAAATAAATCAACCCCAAACACGAGTGATTTTTATATGATATAATGTTTATCACCCCATAAACATTATATCATAAAAGTCAAAAAGTAAATTGATTATTAACATTAAAATAAAAAGTAAAAATATAAGAATAAATAAATCAACCCTAAATGAAATTGTTTTTTTGAATATTTGAAATCATTACCCTTGATATATCAAAATCTAAAAAAACAAAATATTTTAATAAGCATGATTGAAAAAGTAAGAACAAATTAATTAGTAAGAATTTGTAAAAAATAAATCAATCCAAAGAGGTGGTCTCACTGTAGTCACATACTAAAAAAGCAGTCCGAAAAGTGCTTTATATAGTTAGATGGTTAGTAAGAACTTTGTTTCTGCCTCTTTAATTTTAAGAAAACAATAAATAAATCAACCCCCAAAACCCCAAAAGATTATGATTTCAAAATCATTAACTTTTTTTAAAAAAATAGCTGTATTTGCTATATTCAATAGCATTGTGTTTGAAATTAGTTTTAATAAAACTTCCTTATTAAAACATATATTTACTTCTGTTTTAATTGGTTTTAAAAATTTATTATTCTTTTTAGAATTAAGTAAAAATAAATACAATACTAAAACCAGCCGCAACATATTTATCAATCTGAAAACCTTTCCCACAACGGTGTTTTGTACGATAATAATTGCGGCTGTCTTTTAAACTTTAAAATCCCAAAATAAAAATCCAAACTTAACCCCAATTATCATGAAATCTTTAAAAATTAATTTACTATTATTTGCATTCGTATGCACTTTTATTACTTCTTGTTCTAAAGAAGAAGATGGAATTTATTTTAATGAAATAAATGAAGTAAAAGTAGAATATTCCACTATGGAATTAGAAATACTAGACCTTGTTAATGCTCATAGAGAAGAATTGGGCTTGCAAGCTTTAACCAACTTAAACATCATATCTTCTGTAGCATTATCACATACAACTTACATGGCGGAAACACATTTGGTAAATCACAATAATTTTGCTGAAAGACAAGAAAACTTAGTTTTAAAAGCCAATGCTTTATCAGTTGGTGAAAATGTAGCATATGGATTTAACACTTCAAGTGGTGTTGTAAACGGTTGGCTAAATAGTGATGCTCATAGGGCAATTATAGAAAATAGTGATTATACACACTTTGGAATTTCTATTGAACAAAATAATGAAGGTAAAAATTATTTTACACAAATATTTATCAAACAATAATCTGTAAAACTTATTAATTATGATTTTAATAGAAAAAATTCCTCGGAAAAAAATAATTATTGAAAGAATTTACATAAACACATTAACTCCAAATTTTCAATTTAAAAATAAATACGGAAAAATAATTATGCCAATGAGAAATTGCATTAAACTCTAAAAGTAGAGAAACTGTTGTCCCCACAATAAAAAACAGCTGTAAAATCTTATAATTGTCGTCCCCACAACGGTAGTATAATAAGAATTTAGTTTACAACTGTTTTTCTTTAAATAAATTTCATAAAAAACAGCCGTAATATACTTGAAAAACTGTCGTCCCCACGATAATTTCTTTAAAATCAATCTATCACGACTGTAAATCTTTTAACCTTATTTAGTAAATAATGTTAAAAGATTAAATATTCTTGAATTATTTTTAGGTTTTGTAAATGTAATTTATAAGAATTATAATTCCAATTATTTTTTACTTAAATTTAATTCATTTTTATGATGTTTCTTTAAATTCTACAACTATTATTAATACATTAAATTTTAAAATGGAAAATTTAAATAAATTTACTTTCACATTAACTGTGAATGAAAGTGAGATTGATGATTTAAATCATGTGAATAACATTCATTATATTAAATGGGTCCAAGAAGCGGCCCAAAAACATTGGAGTATATTGAGTAATCCTAATTTAGACGCTTTATATGTATGGGTAGTTTTAAGACATGAAATAGATTATATTTCATCGGCAAAATTACATGACAATATAACTGTAAATACTTGGATTGGAAATTCTTATGGCGTTAAATCTGAACGTTTTGTTGAGATTAAAAAAGATTCAAAAGTAATAGCAAAAGCTAAAACTATTTGGTGCTTATTAGATAAAAAGACAATGAAACCTTCAAGAATTCCTTTAGAAATAATAAAAGTTTTAGAGTTAAAAAACGACTAAAATATGAACGCTAATTTAGTGTAATTACTTATTTTTTTCTTCAATCCATTTGGCCATATATTTTGTGCTTTTTAATGTGTGATGCATAAATATTGTGCCTATAAAATTATTTAGTCTATGTTTTTCAATATTTTTATTGAGAAATTCAATTTTACAAAGTAATTTTTCCCGGTGTTTTTCTTTTAAAAAACAATTGTTTATAATTTTAATTCCATTTTGCTGAGCATTTAACCATAGATTTTCATTTGTGTATAGTTCAATTGCGTTTAGAGCAAATTCTTTAGGATCATCCGTTATAAAACCATTCCAGGGTAATTTATTGTGCATTGCTTCAGATCCAATAGTTGAAGTAATACTGGGAGTTCCACACTGCATTGCTTCAATTAATTTACCTTTTAATCCAGCTCCAAATTGAAGAGGAGCCAAGCATACTTTAGCACTCTTAAATACTTCACTTGAGTTTTTAACCCAACCTTTTATTAAAAAGCCTTCTTTCTCATTGTTTAATTGATATACTTTTTCAGTTGCATAAGCACCATAAACAAGCATTTTTGAGTTAGGTAACTTTTGTTTAATTAAAGGCCAGATGTTTGTTTTTAAATGGATAGCAGCATTCCAATTAGGTTCGTGTTTAAAATTTCCAATAGTCATAAAATGATTTCGATCGTGGAAAGTAGGATAGGAGTTTAACAATTCTACATTTAAACTATCCAATAAAAAAGGGAGATATTGTAAAAGCGATTTATCAACTTTAAATGTTTTTTTCAACAAATTCATTTCATATTTTGAAATAATAAGTGTTAAATCACAGCGATAAATGCTTGCTAATTCACGCTTTGTTAAATCATTTATTAACAAGTCTAATGATACTTCTGTGTTATTTTTATAAGCTATTTGTCTAGCATTTCTTAAAAAATGCAAATCTTCAGTATCTAATATTCGTATCGCATTTGGACAATTTTCAGCAATTCTCCATCCAAATTGTTCTTCTATTAAGAACCTGTCAAATAAAACAATGTTTGGATTTAAGTCCACTATAAGGGAGTCAAAGCTAGAGTCATTTAGCTTAATTTCAATGGTTTGAATATTTAATTTATCTAAATTATAAGAATTATTAGTTTTTGATGCAGCACAAACAAAAGTTATTTTATAATTTTCATGTTGAAATAATTCAATAAGCTGAAGCATTCTAGAACCCGCTGCAGTAGATGTGGGCTCTGGCCAAACAAATCCAATAATTAGTAAATTTTTCATAGGACTTCAAAAATAATAAAGTTATTAAAGTTACTGCATAAAAAACCTGAATTTTTAAATTCAGGTTTTTTATAGTTTATTATAATTCAATACAAATTAAATCCACCCTTTTTCTTCTGATTTTTTAGAATACCAAATTAAAAATACAGCAATTCCAATAACTACTATTGGCATTATTAATTTAGAGGCTGTAACTTCCATATAATCTTGGATAAAAAAGTTGTAAATAAACTGAATTAGAACAGCTAATAACGATAAAACAAATAAAGTTACCGCCCATTTTTTTCTTAATAAAAGAGCAAAACATCCAATTAAGCCTGCAAAAACAGCAATTGCAAAAGCAGCAGTAACCCAAGCGGGTATATTGTTATAGTATATTTGTTCATTTTCAGGTAAGGCTCCTAAAATTTCATCAGTCATATAGGCTTGTCCTAAATAAGCGGCAACTCCCATAATATTCCAAATTAATGCGGCAATGCCAATAATCCAAAAAGTTGGTGTTGGTTTGTTAATTGAATTTGTCATAATTAGAATTTAAAATTAATATATAGTTTTGTTCAAATTAAAGAATTTAACAAAAATTAAGTAAATATTTGAATTTATGCAAATTAACATCTTTACTACTAAAATAGTTTAACAGGGTTGTAATTTTTGTGATTATATATATTTTTCATCTGAAATTCATTTAATAAAAATCTATAAGCGATAAGAAAAGAGGCTAAAGTTTTTGATTGCTGTAAATTTATTTTAATGAAATACATACAAAATTTAGATGCATCTTTCTTGTTTTTTACATACAAGAAATGTTAAGTATTATTTTAACATACAAAGTATAGATGTTAAATATATTAACAGTGCTATAGCTTTTTCTTTTAATTTGTCGGTAAATGGTACAAAAGTCCTATTAAAAATAGGCTTTTTTAGCTCTAAACAATTAAAAACAACTATTTTAATTAAATAGTTTTAAAAAATTGAAATTGAAATGTTATATTTGCAAAAAAATAAACAATTTAAAATATATAATAGTTAATGGCTGGATCACAAGAAACCTTTGGTAAAAAAGAAAGAGAAAAAAAACGTCTAAAGAAAAAACAAGATAAACTGTTAAAGAAAGAAGAGCGTAAAGCTAGTGGACAGGAGAATGAGTTTATTTATGTTGATGAATTTGGACAGCTTACTGATACCCCAATGGATCCTTCTAAAAAAATTAAAGTGGATGCTTCAACTATTGAAATAGGAATACCTAAAAAAGAAGATAGAGAAGTAGAAGAAGTAGCAGATAAGGTAGGAAAAGTTTCTTTCTTTGACACTTCTAAAGGTTTTGGTTTTATTATCGATACCACTTCTCAAGAAAAATATTTTGTTCACGTTAGTGGATTATTAGAAGATGTAAAAGAAAATGACAAAGTAACTTTTGAATTAGAGCGTGGTTTAAAAGGTATGAATGCAGTTAGAGTAAAGAAAGTTTAATTTTAAACCTTTCTTTAATGACTCATCCTTAAATAGTTTAAAGTCATTATAAATTCACAAAAAACCAGAGAAGTTAATTCTCTGGTTTTTTTTGCATAAATACATATCAAGATTTTACCGTAAGTAAAGCTGAAATTTGTTAAAATTCTTTACTTCTGTTTTTTTATTTTAGAGTTTGAGAATTCTGTAAGTCTTCATTAGACTAAAAGCAAAGTTTAATTTTTTATTTCATGAAAATTTTAACATAAAAAATTCTTCCGTAATGTTAATTAAGTACTTATTATATTTATTAATAAAAGTGGGGAAGACGTTTATATTTGTATTGAAATCTAACAATTATTAGAGTGTTTTATTTGTCATAAAAGGCCTTATTACTTAGAATAAGTATTACTTTTGAATAAATTTTCACAGGTTAAAATATTTTTACAAAATAACTATAATTCTGTTAGACCTATCTTCTAAATATTTAAAATTATAATGACAATTTCATACAAGCAATATTATGGCTCTTAAAAAAGCCATAAAACACATGCTTATTAGCACTCTAGCTTTTGCATGTATGAATGTTATAGTAAAATACTTAGTACATGTAAATGCATTTCAAATTGTATTTTTCAGATCTGCAAGCTCCTTGTTTTTTACCTTTGGGTTTCTTTTAAAAGAAGGTATTCCAATTCTTGGAAATAATAAAAAAATATTGATAATTAGAGGTTTGGCAGGCGTAATTTCTATGACACTTTTTTTTATGTCAATAAAATATTTATCTGTTGGTACTGCAGTTTCTTTGAGATATTTAGCACCCATTTTTGCAGGTATTTTTGCTGTAATTTTTATGAAGGAAAAAATATGGCCTTTGCAATGGTTGTTTTTTATAATGGCATTTGTAGGCGTGCTCATATTAAAAGGTTTAGATTCCCAAATAAATACTTTTGGTCTTATATTGGTGTTAATTGCTTCCGTAACAAGTGGATTGGTATACATCATTATTACTAAAATTGGAAAAAGTGAACATCCCGTTGTTGTTGTTAATTATTTTATGGTAATTGCAACTTTAGTAGGTGGTGTTTTATCTATTAAAAACTGGGTGAATCCTGAAGGAATTGAATGGCTCTTGTTATTTAGCCTAGGTGTTTTTGGTTATTATGGACAATTAAACATGACAAAGGCTTTTCAAACTGGCAAAACCAACCAAGTGGCACCCGTTAAATATGTTGAAGTAATTTTTACAGTATTATTTGGTTTATTCTTATTTAATGAAGTTTATACATTTTGGAGTTTATTAGGTATCGCTATGATTATAGGATCTTTAATATTAAATGTATTTTATAAAGGTCATATGGAAAAATAATTATTTTGAATTATATATAAAGTATTTCATGAAACCTTCATATTAATTGACTTATTTAAAACTGTTAAATTCGTAAATTACTTTAAAAAAAAGCATTGCTCTATTTAGAACAATGCCAAATATAAAATATAGTTATAGTTAACTATTTAATTTTTATCCAAGGCTTACCTACCTTTAAAATATTTTTTCCAGCAACATCATTAATAATTATGGCTCCCATCATATACCAAGCACCTAAAGCACAAATTATTAGTACATACGCAGCAACGGTTGTTAATTGTGGAAATCCAAAATGAGCCAAGTCTAAGAGAATAAATCCTATAAGAAGTGCTGTAAATGTAAATGCCATTGCTGTATGGATAAATAAAGAACCTATCCAAAAAATTAGTGTTAAAAGCGTCCAAGCAACTAGGTAAAAACCAACATCAGTTCCTGAAGATGTATAAATTTGAAAATAATTTAAAATCCAAATTACACCAAGTCCAATCCAAAAGGCACCAAAACTTGAAAATGCAGCGAATCCAAAATTATTACCTGTTTTTTGTTCCATAAAACCAGCAATCATCTGTGCTAATCCACCAAAGATAAATCCCATAGAAACCACAGGACCTAAACCGCACAAACCTAAATTATGAAATTGTAATAATAAAGTAGTTAAACCAAATCCTGCCAATCCAACAACAGCTGGATTTCCTAATTTTACTGTACTCATAAATTTTTTTTAAAGATGCGCAAAATACTTACAATCCCTTTAAATAATTAGTGATATTTGTCACTTAATTTAATTAATTACGATAGCGTTTTCGAAGGGTTATAAGCTTCACATTTATAAAATAATGAATGCATCAGTACATAAATAAATCCTATTTATATTTAGTAAAATCTAAATCTAATTCATTGAAGTTATTGGCGGCTTTTACCAAAAGAGCAGAGCCAATGGTTTCAAACAAATGACTTGTTTTTAAAACATATTCAGCTTGTTTATCGATTTTATAATTAGGAACTCCTATAATCGTTAAATCGGTCTGTTTTGAATTCGTTTCAATCAAATTATAAAATGAAATTTGCTCAACAATATTTTCTGAGCTTTTAGCCGAAGGGTTACTTCGCTTTTGAAAAGCAATTTTTTTATCTTTAAAACTTCTTAGAAAAGTAAAGTAACACTTATTTATGCTGACAGATAAAAAGGAGGGAAGTAGAATGTGGTGAAATGAAATTATTTATTTAAATTTAAATCATTAAGTTTGATCTTTAAATTTTGAATTGTAAAATATGAGCAAAACAGTTATTTCAAAGACTTTATTAGATCAAATTAAAGCTGGAAATGTAATTTTATTTTTAGGATCTGTTTCAGATGTCTAAAGAAAAATTACGAAAAGATAAGAATTGCTTAAACTGCCAACAGAAGGTAGAGCATCGCTATTGTCCACACTGTGGGCAGGAAAATTCAGAAATAACAAAATCATTTTATCATCTGTTTAAACATTTTTTTGAAGACTTAACGCACTATGATAGTTCTTTCTGGAAAACTATTTTTAATTTATTCTTTAAGCCTGCTGCATTAACTAAAGAATATTTATTAGGAAAGCGATTATCCTTTTTGCCACCAGTACGTTTGTATATTTTTATAAGTTTCATCACCTTTTTTTTAATATCCTTATTTTCAAATGAAACTGTTGAAGTTAAAAAAATACCTTTAGAAAAATCTAAAAATGAAGTAGTTATACCTTCTATTGATTCTTTACATATTAAAGAAAAAAGTATAGATGGTTTAACCAAGGTGGGAATACTTTCCCAACAAAATAATGATACTATTATAAAAATATTAAAACAAATAAAAGGAATTGATAAAAAAGAAGTTGCCGATTTCGGTTATGAATCTATCTCAGAATTAGACTCGATTCAAAAACAAAGTAGTGAAGAAAAAAAAGTAAGTGCCACCGAATATTGGTTTCTTAAAAAATGGCTTACTGTTAAGCAAGAGAACACGAATGAGCAAATTATTGAAAAGTTCATGTCTTCCTTTACTGGTAATTTACCAAAAGTATTGTTTATGTACATGCCTATTTTTGCTCTCATATTATGGATGTTTCATGATAAGAAAAAATGGTATTATTTTGATCATAGTATCTTTACACTTCACTATTTTTCATTTTTACTTTTATTAATTTTAATCTTATTTTTCATAGATAAAATGATTCCATTGTTAGGCAATTCTCCTTTTGTAGATTGGGCTAAATTTGGTTTTAAATCCATAGGAGTTTTATGGATGATTTATTACTATTTTCCTGCACACCGCCGTTTATATGGGCAGCCAATTATGAAATCCTTCTTTAAAAGTAGTGCAATAATCATTATTAATCTATTATTAATCATGCTATTAACAATAACTTTTGCCTTATATACTTATATGAATATCCAGTAATTTTAACTAAAACTCTTAGTTGCATAATCAATGGCTAAACCAACAATACAAAAAGTATTATAGTATATCGCATTATGTAATTTTGCTTGGGATAAAACGAAAAACTTTTTTCAAAAAATTATTCTAGGAAACTTCTTCTACAATGTTAATGAAACCGAGGTACGAGGTTCACGAGCTGTTATTTGTAAAATAAAAGAGTAGCGAGTAAACACTTTTTATGCGATGACGTAGGAGGGAAGCATCATATGTGTGGAATTGATTATTTTCAATGATTACTATATAGTTAGCCCTTAAAAAGCCCTTTCCTTTTTGACTGATGTACATCATTTTTTATAACAATAAGGTGAATTAACTTAGAGTTTATGAAACATACACAATTCTTGAAATTTACTATTGGTATTATCATTTTCATAATGCCATTAATAACAGCATTCAGTCAAAATAACCTTTCAGCAAAGGATATTGTTAAGAAAGCAGATGATAACATGCGAGGTAAAACTTCACAAGCAGATATTACAATTAAAATTATCAGACCTACCTGGAGCAGAGAAATGAATATGAAAGCCTGGTCTAAGGGCGATGATTATTCTATGATTTTAGTCACTTCACCAGCCAAAGAAAAAGGTACTGTTTTTTTAAAACGTATAAAAGAGGTTTGGAACTGGATTCCGTCTATTGAGCGTACTATAAAATTGCCACCTTCAATGATGTCACAAAGTTGGATGGGAACCGACTTTACTAATGACGATTTAGTGAAAGAAGCCTCTTCTGTAGTTGATTATGATCATACATTGTTAGGAAAAGAAATTGTTTTAGAGAAAGACTGTTATAAAATTGAAATGATTCCTAAACCTTCAGCAGCTATTGTATGGGAAAAGGTGATTGTTTGGATTGATACGAAAGATTTTTTGCAATTAAAAGCCGAATTCTATGATGAAGATGGCGAATTGGTGAATAGTATGAATTCTAGTGCCATTAAGGAAATGGGCGGTAGAAAAATAACTTCAAAAATTGAAATGTTCCCAGTTGATAAAAAAGGAAACAGTACTGTTATACTTTATAATGATATTGTTTTTGATATTCCTATTAATGATAACTTCTTCACCACAAGAAATATGAAACAATTAAAATGATGCTGTTAAAATTAGCTTGGTTAAATATATGGCGTAATAAACGCAGAACAATCATCACAGCTACCTCTGTGTTTTTTGCAGTGTTGCTGGCAATAATTTTCCGTTCGCTAACTGATGGTATTTATGATAATATGATTCATAATGTAGTTAGTTATTCATCCGGTTATCTACAAATTCATCAAAAAGGCTATTGGGATGAGCAATCTATTGACAATACGTTTGAGGAAGATGAACAACTATATCTAAAATTGCTCAAAAATCCGAATGTAACACACTTAATGCCTCGTTTACAAACATTTGCACTGGCATCCTACGCCGACAAAACAAAAGGTGTACTTATTTTAGGAATAGATCCTGCTAAAGAAAAAGCGGTAAACAATCTTCACGAAAAAATTACAGATGGTAAATACATAGAAACAAGTGATGAAAATGCTGTTGTTTTAGGTGAAGGTTTAGCATCTCAGCTAAAATTAAGGGTAAATGATACTTTGGTGCTGTTAGGTCAGGGCTATCACGCAAGCAGTGCCGCAGCAAAATTTAAAGTGAAAGGACTCATAAAATTAGGAGCTATTGAATTGAATAACAATGTGGTATATATACCAATAAATCAATCTCAATATATGCATGGAGCTAAGAATCGTTTAACATCGGTTTCAGTAATGTTAGATAAAACAACCAATTTAGAAAGCTTAAAATATTCCTTACAAGAGTCTATAAATCCTGATAAATATGAAGTGATGACTTGGAAAGAAATGATGCCCGAAATGGACCAGTTTATTGAAGCAGACAGTACAGGACATTATATTATTATTGGTGTGCTATATTTTATCATTTCATTTGGGTTATTTGGTACGTTATTGATGATGATTTTTGAAAGAAAACATGAACTGGGAATCTTGATAGCCATAGGAATGAAAAAGCGTTTACTTGCCATTATTCTTTTATTAGAATCTATACTAATTTCCTTAATTGGGTGTTTTTCAGGTATTATTGCAGGTATTCTGGTTGTAAAATGGTTTACAATTCATCCCATTCATTTAACGGGTGAACTAAAGCAAGTTTATGAAGATTATGGCATAGAATCTATTATATACTTTTCTAGTCAAGAGAAAATTTTTATAATTCAAACTTTAATTGTTTTAGCATTATCTATCCTGTTAGCCTTTTATCCAGGTTATAAGGTGATGAAATTAAAACCTATTGAAGCTATAAATAGTTAGTTATGTTGTTTCAAATTGCTTGGCGGAATATTTGGAGGAATAAATCCAGAAGCTTAGTGGTCATAAGCTCTATCATTATTGGTGTATGGGCAGGAATTTTTATTCTGTCTTTTTCTTGGGGTTTATATAAAAATAATATTAATGAGTCTGTGTATAAACAATTATCACATATTCAAATACATCACCCAACTTTTGGAGAAGAAAAGGATTCTAAATTTACCATACAGAATACTAATAAGATTGTAAAGCAATTTCAATCTGATAACCGTATTGCATCCGTAAGTTCACGTGTTATTGCAACAGGCATGATAACGTCACCAACAACCGCAAGTGGTGTGAAGATTTACGGAATCAATCCCGCTTCAGAAATTTCCCAGATAGCTTTAAACAAAAGTGTAAGAGAAGGCTCATATTTTGATTCGGGAAAAGCTAATGAGATTCTTATTGGCAAAAAACTGGCCAAAAAACTTAAAATAAAGCTTAAAAGTAAAGTAGTATTAACCTTTACCACTGTTAATTCAGAAATTGTTTCGGGAGCTTTTAGAGTTGGGGGAATTTACAAATCTAAAAACATTTCGTTGGATGAAGTGAATGTCTATGTTCAACAAGAACACCTTAGGGAATTGTTAGAATTAAAGTCTTCTGAGAGTCATGAAATTGCCATATTGGTAAAAGATGAAGTACAACTGGATAGTATTAAAAATGATAGTAGAACGATAGTTTCTGAAGGTAAAATTGAAGATTGGAAAGAATTGTCTCCCGAATTGGGAATGATTATAGAATCGTTTAACCTTTATACCTACATCATTAGCGGCATCATTTTATTAGCATTAACTTTTGGTATAATTAACACAATGTTAATGTCTGTTTTAGAGCGTATTAGAGAACTCGGAATGCTGATGGCAATTGGGTTAAACAAGCGTAAAATATTTATAATGATTATGCTGGAAACCATTTATTTATCGGCACTAGGTTGTCCAATGGGCTTGTTAGTAGGATGGCTAACTGTTGCTATATTAGGAAAAACAGGAATTAATATTTCTATGTTTTCTGAAGGATTAGCATCCTACGGATTCAGTTCCATGATTTATCCTGCATTAGATCAGGAAAAATATATAATTATTGTAACTATGTGTTTAATAACAGCCGTATTATCAGCTATTTATCCCGCTTATAAAGCACTGCAATTAAACCCTTCAGAAGCAATACGTAAAATTTAAAGTGATGGCAAAAACAATTATAGATGCACATAATGTGAGTAAAACATTCAACCCAAAAACAGTTCCGGTTTATGCGGTTCAAAATGTACATCTTCACATAGAAGAAGGGGAGTTTGTTGCTTTAGTTGGACCATCTGGTTCTGGGAAATCTACACTATTGAATATGATAGGCGGATTGGATGAACCAACAACAGGAAGCGTAATTGTAGATGGTATTGAAATAACAAAGCTTTCAGAAAACAAATTGATAGATTTCAGATTGCACAATATTGGGTTTGTATTTCAGTCCTTTAATTTAATTCCTGTGCTTACAGCAAAAGAGAATATTGGTTTTGTATTGCAGTTACAACATATGCAAAAAAAGGAACGTGAAAAACGGGTACTTACTTTATTAAAAGAAGTAGATCTTGAAGATAAAATTGATAGTAAACCCGGTCAGCTTTCTGGTGGGCAACAACAGCGTGTGGCGGTTGCTAGAGCTTTAGCGTCTAAGCCAAAAATAATATTAGCTGATGAACCCACAGCAAATTTAGACTCTAAATCAGCGGCCAATTTATTGGATATTATGGCAAAATTGAATAAAGAAGAGAAGATTACTTTTTTATTCTCAACACACGACCAACGTGTTATAAAAAAAGCACGACGCGTTATAACTTTGGTAGATGGAAAAATAGCTTCAGATGTTGA
This sequence comes from Lutibacter sp., assembly GCF_041562875.1. Classification (GTDB taxonomy): domain Bacteria; phylum Bacteroidota; class Bacteroidia; order Flavobacteriales; family Flavobacteriaceae; genus Lutibacter. Next base: position 40,418 of record NZ_JBFFOE010000015.1, read on the forward strand.
ACAAACACCTACGTAAACCAAATGAAAAAGCTGTTTTTAACATACCTGCTACTATTTACTTTAACGGCTATAAATGCCCAAGAAAAGGAACAAAAATTATTTTTATCAGGTTATGTAAAGAATCTTCATGAATTTAGTTTTATTGACAAGTTAGATCAATTACAATGGACTACTTTGTTACACAACAGATTAAATTTTAAATATCTTCCTTCAGAAGCTATTACCGTTAGAATTGAACTTAGAAATAGATTGTTTTATGGTGATAATGTTAAAAACATATTCGGTTTTTCTCAAATGATTTCAATTGATAATGGTATTACAGATCTGTCTTGGAATATTGTTGACAACAAAGACATTCTTTTTAATACAACTATTGATAGGGCTTTGGTGAATTATACCAAAGGTAATTGGGATATCACATTAGGGAGACAACGTGTAAATTGGGGAATGAATTTAGTTTGGAATCCCAATGACATTTTTAATACCTACAATATTTTGGATTTTGATTACGAAGAACGCCCGGGAAGTGATGCTGCTCGCATACAATATTATTTGGATGACTTCAGCAAACTAGAATTTTCAGCAAAAAAGGGGAGAGGTAAAGATGATTATATTGTGGCAACAATGTATAAATTTAATAAATGGTTGTATGATATTCAATTAATTACGGGTGTTTATCAAAAGGATTGGGTGATTGGCACTGGCTGGGCTGGAAATTTAAAAAATGCTGGTTTTAAAGGCGAAATTTCTTATTTTGTTCCTTATAAAACGTATTTAAACGCTAAAAATATAGTAAGCAGTTCTATAGCTGTAGATTATGGTTTTAAAAAAGGGCTCTATATCAATGGCTCTCTTTTATATAACAGCAATGCTAATGCTACAACAAACAGGTTAGATAATTTAATGTATTCCAATTTAAATGCGAAAAATCTAATGCCCTTTAAATATTCAGGATTTGTGCAATTGTCAAAAGAAATTTCTCCCATTTTTTTTGTAAGTATGAGCACTATTTATTCACCCACAAAACATTCTCTCATCACAATTCCAAGTTTCAATTATTCCATTGCTACAGATTGGGAATTTAATTTTACAGCACAATCATTTTTTGAATTTGAAAAGTATCAAGCAATAGAGAATAGGCTTTTTTTTAGAGTACGGTGGAGTTTCTAAAAAAGCTCAGTTACTTTTAAAAAAAGCACCGTTACTTATTAAAAAAGCTCAGTTACTTATTAAATAAGTACCGTTACTTATTTTTTTTTCAAAGGAGCTTTTTCATAAAACAATTAAAACCTTTATTTAGTGGCACTTATGAAGTAATTATATGGGCTATTGAAAGGAGAAAAGTTCAATGCGTGTAGAATGGAAATAAATTGATACTTTTACTAATCATTGAATTTTTACTCTTAAAAGTAAGAGAAATCTTAGGGAATTCATTTTAAAAACTTTAGTTTAAATTGTTAAAAACAGCAAATAATGAGACATCGTTTTGAACATAAAAATCATCAAATTCTACCTTTTAATAAATTTATTATAAGAGTCATTAAGTACTTCTTATTTTCAATGCTTTTAATAATTTTTTCATTGGGAATTGGAACTTTTGGATACCATTATTTTGCCGAAACATCTTGGATAGATGCTTTTTATAATGCCTCTATGATTTTAACAGGAATGGGACCTGTAGATGAAATGGTTACAACAACTGCAAAATTATTTTCTTCGTTTTATGCGCTTTTTAGCGGAATCGTTTTTTTAAGTACTGTTGCCGTAATTTTTGCTCCAATAGCACATCGTTTATTACATTTTTTACACGTTGAAGAAAATAAAAATGAATAAACTACCTAAAATAATTTAGTATAATTACAAATTCAGTTGAATGCTGTTTATTTAGAATTCTATATTTAAAATTTTAATAATCCATGAATCCAACGTTTAGCCATTATTTTTAGTTGGCTTAAATAGTTTTGCTTGTTCAAGTATTTGTAAGGTGACTTCAGTAATATTGTACAATAAAATATATTGTATTTGTGTAGCTTCATTATTTGTAATAAGTAATTGCGTGCTTATTTCTTCTAGGCTACTTTCAATATTTTCTATTTTGCTATTATTTTGAGTTGTTAACCAATCGAATGCTTCATCTAAAGCTTTTAAAATATGGTTTTCAAATACTACTACATTTAAAGTTTGTTTTGTATGTTCATTTCTATGTGCTCCCAATGCTGATAAGTATGAAAGTAAAGCGTGGTTTAAGTAGGTTAGTGTAAAAGCTGTTTCTTTTAGTTTCTGATGTTTTTGAGGATCTAATTGCATATTTTGCCAAGCCATAACCAACGCATTATCTGCCCGGTGTGCTTCTCTTCTTGCAATTCTATAGGTTAAATCATCCGTTATAGGA